>CAZBFX010000171.1:0-1502 GCA_964491325.1 uncultured Candidatus Peribacteria bacterium | reverse complement strand
TCGTCGAAGTTGACGCAATTAATGGAATAATAAATGTATTATCAAAATAGACTACACTTCTTTCATCTTCAACCTCACCTGATCGATACGCTGTTTCTTCCTCTTCGTCACGGTGATCGTGTAGTGATCAGTCTCGATCGATTCATTGACCGATGGGATACGACCGAAGAGATTATTAACATAGCCTGAGACTGTCTCATACTCATCAGACTCAGGCAAAAGAATCGGGAGATGCTCGTTGACATCAGCAATGCTCGCTGTCGCATCCAATGTATAACGCTTATCATCTAAGACTGTCACAATAGTGTCTTGTTCGTCACCTTCATCGTGTATATCACCAACGAGTTCTTCGAGAATATCTTCCATAGTCACCACACCTATCGTATTACCATACTCAGAGATAACGATAGCTATATGGAGATGAGACTTTTGAAGCAATCTCAAGCAGTCAATAATTTTCATATTCTCTGGCACATAAGGAATAGGCCTGATCAGCTTATGCAGATCAAGCGACTTTTTACTTATATGTGCAGAGACAATATCTTTGAACAGTATCCATCATGTGATATTATCAATACCTTCTTCGTAGACAGGAATCCTCGAATATCATTCACGGATCAATATATCGATATCGTCAGATTTTCGTGTGCTAGCATTGATAGCAAACATCTTATGTGATGGCGTCATGATCTCACTCACTTGCCTATCATCGAAATCGAAGACATTCTGGATAAGTTCTCTCTCCGACGCATTGATCTGGCCATCTTCTTCGGACTCTGCGACGATCATACGAAGTTCCTCTTCACTATGTGACAACTCCTCTGTCGCATCGGTGATGCCAAACATCCTCAAAAATGCCTGTGACAAGACATTTAACAATCGGATAAATGGTTTGAATATACGATAGAATCGATAGAGAGGTTTGATAATAAGCGATGATATATACAACGAGTCGCGGATGGCAAGTGACTTGGGAGCCAACTCTCCCAATACAATATGCAATACAGTAATAACAAAAAATGTAATAGGTACAGCTACAGCATGTGCCGCTACTTCACCGAGACCTGTATGGAGATAATTACTCAATGCGATAAACTGCGTCGCGATAAGAGGTTCGGCAATCCATCATAATGCCAACGATGTGATCGTGATACCAAGCTGACAGGCAGAGAGATAGTCATCAAGATGGTCTACAGCATGCTTGATGAAATGTGCTTTACTATTTCACTGTTTGATAAGAACATCGATCTGTGATCATCTGACTTTGACGAGGGCAAATTCTGCAGCGACAAAGAATCCGTTAAGTGCAATAATAAGAAGAGTAATAAGCCACGAGGCCATGAAAACGAAGGATGATAAATATATCAAAGATAATGATTTCCTGACACTCTGCAAGAGATTATCGACAAATCAAAGAACAGCTTGATCTCACGTATAATTTAGATATAGTAAAGTGAATTGTGAATTGTGAATTGTGAATTGTGAATTTTTAATTTTTAATT
>CAZBFX010000170.1:0-1504 GCA_964491325.1 uncultured Candidatus Peribacteria bacterium | reverse complement strand
ATAATATACCAGAAGGTACAAAATGCCTCAGATTAGGGAAAATAAACTTTACCAGCAAAGACTGAGAAAAAATGTTCACAAAACTGGAACAGTTTATAAGCCAAAGTCCAAATATGGCCATTTATATTGATCCCGACTCATGTGTATTTGATGAACACGGTAAACAAATAAGGAGATTGGAAAGAACGGGGCATACTCAAATTAGCGGTATAAATGTAAATCCTCTTTTGCCTTCTGCAGCGGTGGATGTAAAAGTACTTGCTAAGAGACTAATAGCTGCCTGAGTACAGGATAAAGATAGAATATTTCTAGAAAATGCACATGACACTTGACTATTAAAAGACAAACTATACGAGCTCTTGAAGAATGATAGAGAAGACGATGATCATCAATATAATAGACAATTAAGATTTGCCATCAGAAGTCTTAGTGCTAAAGATTCAAAAGATATTCAATGACTCTTCGTTCTAGTCAGCACTATGGTTGCTAATAATCCTAATATGGATGATGTAACAAGTAAAAGATTATCTAATGATGAGTTAAAAAATCTAAAAGATCTTCAAGATAACCGTGAAGCATTAGCAATTGCAGAAGCAAGTCTTGAAAGCGCAGATCAAGAAAAGACAAGGTTAGAGCAGTCCATCACGACTCTCAATGCACACAAAGACAAAGCTCTATGATCGCCGTTTGGAGATCTCATCATCATTGAGATGGCAAAAAAAATTGACGAATTAAAAAGAGGTCAACAAGTCATTGATAATGGCATAGACGAACAACAAGAGATAATAGATGCTAAAACAACAGAAATAGAGTCCTTAAGTAGAACTAAATCAGAACGGGAAGCATTTGATATGGACGCTCATGTTACAGCAACTATTAATAATCAAGTAATAGAAAAAACAGTGGCTTTAGAGGAGGCAAGGTCATCAAAGGAAAGTCAAGCAGATTCAATTAATAGTTTAAAAATAAGAATCGAAGAAACTAAGACACAAAGAGATGGTACGCCAGCAGGACAAGCGAGATCTGCATTAAATCAATTATGGGGACAATTATGAAGAGAGCTGACAAAAGCAGAGGGCCTTCTAAAAGACTATGTAAGTAAGATAGATACTCTCACCAAAGAAATAGACCTTATAAAAAATAGTAAGGATGCTATTGGAGCTGCGAAAAAAGCAGAGATCGATGACTTCATAGATACAATAGGAAAGAATATCAATCTCGCAACAAATGAAAAAGATAAGGCAGAAAAAGCAAAAACTAGCTTCACTGAAAGAAGAGATGTTCTCGATAATTATGTCCATACTATGCAGGACATAGTCGACACCATAGAGGCAGCGGATAATAATGAGAAAGATCCAATAAAGACTAAAGCCGTTATTGAGTCTACTCTATTATCTTTGACCAATGCAAAGGAAGAAGAAGAGCTATCACAGATACTATACATGATCTATGATGATTTAGACAATGAAATAAAGCTCTTTAGAAAAGAAACATCACAAAATAC
>CAZBFX010000169.1:0-1511 GCA_964491325.1 uncultured Candidatus Peribacteria bacterium | reverse complement strand
GAGGATGGTATTATTACGATGGATGATAGTAGTGATGAAGAGATAGCTTCCAAAGCTCTTGGAGATTTGATATCTATTGGTCTGAAACCTGACTATGAGGAATATGATTTGTATCTGCCTTATATCATCAGTGATGTAGAGGAGACTCTTAAAGATCCTCACTATACTATAGAAAACCTTCAACCTATTACAGGAGATTTTGGACGATGGAAATCTAAAGTATGAACAAAAGAATCGTTTCGTGGAATAGATGTATTGAGTAAAACGAGATATGGAGATTATGATGTAGAGTTTGGTATTATGTCAGCAAAGAATTATAATGATTATATTTCCAAACTTGTGAATAGAATAGCAAATCATACCAATGATGATACTGATAAATTGAATGTAAAGTGATTTTGAGAACATGGAAAATCTCATTATCCTATTACTGCTATCAATCTTGGTACACTAACACATGTAGTAGTGAATTATATCGAACATAAACTTTTTGGAGAAACGATTGATTATTTTCAAGACAATAATTGGAGAGTATTGATGATTGAGATGGTTGCCGAGCATACTATCAAACAAATTATTCAGATGATTATACAAGAACAGCAATCTGAAATACAAGGAGAAGCAGAAAGTATTTCATTACGTCTCAGTAGTATAGACTCATTTTCTATCAGAGAAAATTATGCTCTTGATGTATCAAAATGTATCTATCCAAAAATTCAATATCCATCAAATAAGTGAGAAACTGAAAAAGATTTTATCTTGTTTGTGGATAGCGATAGTCTTGTAGAGTCATTTTGTAAAATATATGAGCAAAGACACCATTTTTTCAAATTTAGATATATCAGAGAAGATGGGATACCTGCTAACTATTTTCCAGATTTTATTATAAAAACAACAGAAAAATTATATGTCGTGGAAATCAAAGCCAAAAAAGATCTCTCAAATGAAAATGTTATAAGAAAGAAAAAAAGTGCAATAGCATATATGAAACGCATCAATTCTCTTCCAAACGATCAAAGAGATAAGAGAATGCGAGAGTATACTATGTTGAGTGATACTCAATTTTATCAGATGAAAAATAACGGAGCAAATATAATGGAGATGTTTGAATCCACAAAGTTAATAGATAACTATGGAGAATGATGAGGAAGGTTATTTTAACTATCTACATGAATATGACATCCAAAGTTAATTATTCATCGTGTAAACGAAAATGATCTAAATCTCAGCACTCCTGAGCTTCTCCTACCGAGTGGCATTCTGTATCAAAGAGAAGCAAAGAGAAGGCACAAACAACAACGATCTGACTAGATGCTATGACCAAAGATACTAAACCCATCCTCACGACACAGACAGAGATAGATCGCAGAAGCAAATGTATCACCGACTACCTTATCTATACAGAAGCAAAGAATAAACAAGCCCCATCTATCTTCGATAAATATATCAAATAACAAAAAAAATCCCGCAAGGGGATTTGGGAGAATAAGATATCGATCGATATCAATAAT
>CAZBFX010000168.1:0-1533 GCA_964491325.1 uncultured Candidatus Peribacteria bacterium | reverse complement strand
GGTCATAATATCAAAAGTCTTTTAGAGAAGAAAGAGATGGTTTGTCTCACGAAATCAATTCTTATGCATATATTTCTCAAGAAACTATGAATTATTCACTATGCTATGGATATACCTAATCACTCTGCTATACAGATACAAATATGACAAAAAGAATATATGATGGATGCAGCCTATGTTGATAAATTAATAGATCTTAATGGTTATTTGAAAGTACAGGTATGAAAATATACATGTATTAATGATTTTTATTTGAGTGATGATGATTTCTTATATCAATTATGAGATCCTGTGGACATCTTTCAAGCAAATATGTATTATAGTAAACACTGAAAAACTACAATAAAGAGATAATATATTGAAAGATACTAGTGAATATCTATACTCTAGATACTTTATTAGTATTTTTTTGATCATGAATCTCTTCGCAACTACAACATCAAAACCTATCAGAAAAGAGAAATTACTAGAAGATATGTGAAGTATGATAAAACGAAGAGATTTATGACACAAGATAGATCAGAAGGTACCAAAGCTCATTGAGTGAAGAAAGAGAATACCTAGTATATTGTTACTCAAGGTAACGGTACTACAGTTTGTATTTTGATTGAGTGATGAATGAGTCGAGGAAGATATTCATGATAGAAACTCATTCAAAAGGTTTTTGTGAGAAGAATTATTATTGGAACGATGAGTACCCGACGCTACGACATTATGTAGATTTAGAAAGACATTGGATAGATATAGCCTCCATGATAGTATTTTTGAAAAGATAAACGAGACATTAGAAGAGAGATGATGTTTTTTGAAGAGAGGGACGATTGTGGATGCAACGATAGTAAAAGCAGCGTCAAGTACAAAAAACAAAGATAGGAATCGTGATCCAGAGATGAGGAGTACAAAGAAATGAGCGAACTATTACTTTTGAATGAAGGTACATCAGTGAACAGATGCTGAGACATGATTAGTGCATAGTATAAGTTGTACATCTGCAAACGTACATGATTCACAAGAATTAGAAAAGTGTTTACATTGAAAGGAGCAATACATTTGATGAGACAAGGCGTATGATAGCAAAGAGAGGGTGAAGCTATGTAGGCAATTATGAATTACATACTGAATAATCAAGAAAGCTGCAAGAGGAAAGAAGTTATCAATAGCACAGAAGAAACATAATACGAAACACCAATCAATAAGAGCAAAAGTGGAACGTCCTTTTCGAGTTATAAAAAAGCGATGGAAACAGAATACTGTCAGATATAGATGAATTAGGAAGAATGAAGTTCGATATACTATATGACTGTGATTATGAAACTTAGTGCTATGAAAATGGTATTTAGATAGGGTTTTTGTGTAGCAAGGAATGAATATATGAGATGATCATCGAAAAAACTACTCAAAAAGAATGAGTAGTTTTTTAGAAGAGATTGTTTTTCGATAAACTCGGCTTTGATTATTGATTCTTGCGTGACTATATTTTTGTTATTCAGTGCTTACTAAAGAGTCTCCATAAAGCCATCAAAGAATGAGCTT
>CAZBFX010000167.1:0-1537 GCA_964491325.1 uncultured Candidatus Peribacteria bacterium | reverse complement strand
AAAAAGTAGGACAATCGAATGCAAAGGTCATCTATCTCAACGAAAATCTCGAAGGAAAGATGGCAAGTATGATACAGGAATGAGGAGTTAAGAATTAAAAATTAAGAATTCACAATGGAGGAGTGTAGGGACGACCTCTTGGGGCGTCCTTGGTGGTAAAAAATGGATCATTTTTGCCTGTAGATGATCGTAGGGACGTATATATTCGTCCATTTATGTTTGGTAAACGCTATGTTCAAAGCAGTCATATTCGATAGAGATGGGGTGATCATCGACTCGGAAGGTAATAACTGGAAGACTGCACAACAGGTATCCTATGATCTGGCTGGCATCACGTTGACCGATGATGACAGACATATCGTCATCGCGAAGAATCCACTTGACTATCTCGCATCACTCAGACAGAAGTATCCTCCACTGGATATGGTGTCAGATGCAGATTTTCTTGCTGAGACTGCCAGCGTCTATAGATCATTGATGACAACGATAGTCTCTATCCAGCCAGCAGTGGATGCGATTCAGAGACTCCATGAGCTTGGCTTGCGTCTGGCGTTGAACACTTCCTCCCATCTCCACGAGACATTGGATATCATCGAGCAACAATGATTGACCAATTGTTTCGAAGTATGTACCACATTCAATGATGGCTGTCCGAGAAAACCTAATCCTGCATCCTATCTCCTGACTGCTCAGAAGTTGTGACTCTCGCCATCAGACTGTGTCGCTATCGAGGATTCATCCTTTGGTCTCCAATCAGCGAAAGCTGCAGGCATGAGCTGTATCGTGATCCCCAATAGCTATACCAAAGAGCAAGATTTCTGACTGGCAGATGTCATACTCGCTTCGGCAGAGGAGATCACGATTCCTTTGTTGGAGTCATTGCGAGACAGGAAAACTTCGTCGGTGAAGAATAGTAGATAGAGGGATATAGAGAGGTGAGATAAATCTCTCTGTATTTTTTCTTATTGAGTATGAGAAGAATCTATAATCATTATGTCACCATCATGATTCTTGATGATGAATATATTCTTATCGTTGGTGATATACAAACCCTCAAGGTTATCTTTCATCATATCGATTATATTATTAATCAAACCCTTTTCTACTTTAGGAGAGTTGTGTCCAAGTCCTATAAAAACCACCTCACTTACTCCATAATTCTTCATTATATGTGCCTGTAGCTTTTCTACATTATCTCTCCGCTCTATCTTTTTTGTTAAAGTGAAATTATCTTCCCATGCATCCCATGGTTTGATTTTATGCCATTTTTTATGGTCAAACAAGTAGTGCCATCTTTCAGCATATCTTTCTGTTAGTACTTTCGAGATGAAAGCATTAAATCTATCCTTGAGGTTCTCATCAATAAGTTCATGAGAGTTTTGATGCATCCTTATAAGAGGAATAAAATAACTACAAGATCTTATTAAGTGATAATAATAACCGCATGAATAATCATAGCAATCGCTATGATTATTTTCAATCATGTTCCAGTGAGGAAGCCTACAAATGATCCCCAGGCACTACGGCTGGCAATGGC
>CAZBFX010000166.1:0-1595 GCA_964491325.1 uncultured Candidatus Peribacteria bacterium | reverse complement strand
CTTCTCAGCACAAATAAAAAACTTACCGTCTCTTCTCTTTCTTCATCAGAACCACAACTGAAACAAAAAGTATCGGTTATAGGTTATCCCAATAATGGATGATCAACGATTACCACAACACAGGGTACTATTGCATGATATGAAGACGGATATTATAAGATAGATGCCAATATCGATCATGGGAATTCAGGAGGATGATCATATAATGAAGCATGAGAATTAGTCGGGATACCAGTATTTTATATTGATGGAGGAAACGCTCTCGGATATATGATACCTGCATCCACAGTCAAAAATTTCCTTAAGGCAAATAAGTCATCACAAACACTGACATCACCTGATAGTGCATTCAAACAAGTATTAGTCCAAACGCAAACTGCTGTCAAGAAACAAGTTATTACCAATCCTTTCTTTACCATAAAACTAAAGAACTCTGGTTTTGAACTTATCACTGAATACAAAGATGCTAAGTCTGGAGTAGCTTCCTATCTTCTCAAACACAAAGATAATAAATCATACCTGACTATAGATGTCACGGCAAGCGACGATAATGAATTCGATGTATGAGGTGAAGTAATTTTCATGAAAGAGATGGAGAATAAATTCTCTCGTATCATTGTATGAAGCGGCACCAAGAATTGACAAGAGCGAAGATCTGTGAAGATGTACAAAAGTACCTATGATAAGAAAAGTAATCAGATAGATTACCATCTCAATCTGAATACAACAAACAACCAAGTGAGATTCTCTATGAATAGCTCATCAACAAGCAAGCAATCAGAAAAAGATCTGCAAAAACTCTTTGATTCACTCCAGACCAAATCAGCACCAATAATTCAACCTAAAGAAACAATTGGGACTATAGTATTGCCTTCTGCCGGATGAGTAGTCAGAAAGCATTATTCTATTGGAAGTTACGGTCTAGGAGAGATAAGTTTTGATCTCAAAGAAAAATATACGAATTCGTCTCTCTCACTGGTTAATATAGAGGAAAGTTACAAACAAGAACTTCAAGAGAAAAATGTGCAATCATTTGCCGATTCAATCAAAGAAAGTATCGAAAATGACTATAAATGAATAATTAAAAAAGAGTGATTTGTACAATCTGCTGATAGTAAATCACAATGGTATATTGTCGTATTTGAATGTCCTCTCTGTGAAGTACACAGAATACGAGCATATAGTTTCGTGACTAATCCTCAAGATCATGAGCTCTATCTTGCTAGTATTGGATTCGAACACGATTTACCGACTATAGAAGCAATTGATGTCAAAAACATACTCCATTATCTTTCACAAATTAAACTTAACTCCACCCTACCTTATAAAACCGATGGCATATCTCGACAAAGTTTCGACACTTTCGCACAATAATAATTTCCTTTCTTCTTGATTTCTCTGCTCCCCTTGCCTATAGTCACGGAGATATTTATCTCCTTGATCACTCATGGCAACGAAAACAAAGATAAAAGCTCCGATCTCCAAGTCCAAAGTAATAAACTCCACAAAAAATAAATCTCCTAATTTCCCAAATACCAATCTCGTCATCGTCGAATCCCCTGCTAAATGTGCAACGATAGGCAAATATCTCTGAT
>CAZBFX010000165.1:1234-1652 GCA_964491325.1 uncultured Candidatus Peribacteria bacterium | reverse complement strand
CGGCATCATGGGCCGTCCTATTATTGATATTTTTATCATCATTGGCCATCCTATTCTGATTATTGATATAATTGATTGCCATTAGAGATATGCAGGAGAGATGCAAAGAGAAAAAGGAAAAACTCTCTATAAGGGGAGAGTTTTGATAGTAATTTTTACGAAGTAGGATAATTAGAAATTCATATTGCTTTTTCATAGTCCTACTCATTGGATAGTATTTTGAGGATGTTTACTTTTCTTACATATTTTTCCTATTATCTGTGCCTTGATACCTTCCAGAGCTGCTCTTTGTATAATTGTATTAGCATCTAATTTATTACACACTATAGCATACGGTACTCCCATATTTCGTTTATTCATGGCTTGTTCATCGGGTATACCCATGGCCACTTGGAGAAGGGTGATGATATGAGGACAT
>CAZBFX010000165.1:0-1224 GCA_964491325.1 uncultured Candidatus Peribacteria bacterium | reverse complement strand
AGTGACATGGATCAGTCTCGATATATCTGCTTGACGATTTCTTAATCATCACAATAAAGTATTGACTACAAAGGGATTGAAAACTGTCGTCTTGCCAGTTGCTATATCTCGCATCTTCTTGTCTTGGCATACTTCTTTTACTTCAGTGGGTATCTTATCTGCTTTTTCCTCTCATATAGTTGCGATAAATTCTTCGAATGTTTTATTTTCTCGTCATTCTCCCATTAATAATTTCATATCTTCTCTAATCTTTGTAATACCATTTGATCTCGGTCATATAATCCCATCACTTCTTCTCTCTTGTAGTCAGACAATGACTTGTCCAGATTCTAGAGTAACAAGCTTATCGTCAATTTTTAATCATAATGATGTTCCTCAAATGCTGAGAGATATTTGCTCTCCGATTACTGTTATTCTATTTTTTAGTGTGTCGAGGAGTCCTTGTATACTAGTCTTTAGAGACTCTATCTCACATGTTGCGATAAGATTTTCTATTTGACTTATTATATCGGTAGTTGCTGTTTGTAATTTATTTGCTTCGTGGGATTGTCCTAGTATGGCAGTTTCTCATGCGGTCATTGCTATCTTTGTCTCTTTTATCACTGCTGTCATCGCTGTTGCCATGGTATCTTGGAAAAGATGTCCTCTTTCTCCTTTGAGATGATTGATATCGATGATATTGGTCACGGCTATCCCTAGTTCTCCACCTCTGAGATCGTCCACATTCATTGCTATTAAATCCATCAACATTCTTGTCCATAATTCTGTACATTGTTTTTTACACTCATCTCATTCTATTTCTCAATTTTTCCGAGCTTGAAATACATATTCAAATTGATTTGTATAAATCTGTACTTTTGTACCAACACCATCAATACTTTCTTTGACTCAGCTTATGGGTAATGATCATTCTTTATTAGTACTTATGGATCAATCAGAATTAAGTAATCAATATTCGGCAGCAAGAGAATGTGTATTTCCTTCTGCACAAGCATCTTTGAAATTGCCTGATGCATTATCTCATGCTTTAATAACATTTTTTAGGTAAGTATCTTCTCATACTTCTATCATAATAAGAAATGGTTATTGATTAAAAAATTACAGTTATTTTTATATATAAGATTTGTAATTTTATACGGAATGGCTTATTATATGTCAATAGATACTTAAGATAAATTCTATTTATAGTTTGATCGGGATGTAATATTGAGCGTAACGAAGTGA
>CAZBFX010000164.1:0-1654 GCA_964491325.1 uncultured Candidatus Peribacteria bacterium | reverse complement strand
TCTCTTCTGACTCGATAGCAGTCAGAAGATTTTTTCTTGGAGAGAAATGAGCCAGTTATACAGAGGGAGCATGAGAGAATGAAAGCATGAGAGAATGAGAGCGACGACTATGCCTATTACTATGCCTGCGATGATGTCGATAGGTCGATGAACGCCCATAGTGATGCGGCAGATATCCATGATGAGAGCGAAGCCAACAAATACCCATCATGCGATGATGAGAGATTTATTTTTTGTCTGATAGCCTCGGATGAGGACGGCTGCGGCTATCGTAGCACCTACTGCTGCGTGATCAGAGGGGAAACTGTCGGTCGGAATAGCGTTGAGGATGAGTGATTCTTTGGGATTGATGAGGAGATCTAGGACTTGATAGGGTCTGGGTTGTTCGATGAATGCTTTAATGCTATAGTTGACGATGACTGATCCTATGAAACTCGAGAGGATGCTGAGAGCAATATGCTTGTGCTGACGATCAGTAGGCTTGTGCCACAGTCTCTGCCATCGTGCGATGCTATCATGCGTGAAGAAGTACAGATAGATGAGATAGAGAGGATAGGAGAAGACGAATATATCTGCGAGGATGGGGACGATCTTGATCAATAATGGCGATGATGCCATGAAGGAGTTGAGGCTGAGGATGATGGAGGATTGCATACAATAGTTATAAGGTTATAAAATTTATAAAGTATTTGTTGTTTGGTTTCTGAGAATTGCATATTCATATTCATCGTATCGCTTTCAGTCATAATAGATAGATTCTTTGCGATGAGCTTCTTGTTGCATTCATACTTTTTCCAATACTTTTCTCGATGCATTATTCCATCCGAAGACATGTGCATATATACGATGGATATCGGGATGTGAGAGGAAGATGTAATGTACTACTTGTGATACAATACTTGTCATTATCCCTTGATGCCGATACTCTCTGCCTATTCGATATCATAGTAGCATATTGTGTTTAAATCTTCAATCCTTTGCTACTCCCCGACCCATATTGCCAGCATATGTATCATTGATATAGATACCATACTGCTGAGTATTATCTTTGTTTGATCATGTATGAATTCGATATTCTGCATCTTGTATCGTATAAGGGTGTGGGAAAGTATCGCCGACGTTTTTGGCAATATCTGGATCATTAGCAATTTGGGCAAGACGATCTCTATCGTTCTCATGAATAGGAGCTATATTGATAGTGTATTCGAGAGACTCATATGTGTGGTTAAATGACAGTATAGATTTATTATACATCATGTTGTTTTTGATAATAAATACAGAATTTCGTAAATGGACAACTATCGCATTTTGGTCTACGAGCAGTACAGTGATAGCGACCAAAGAATACCATACTGTGATGAGCGGTTTGTTTATGCTGTGTAGGGATGATAGTATCCAGGAGTCTGGAGGTTTGCAAGGGGAGTTTGGTTGATACTAAATCGATGCGATTGCTGACACGGTGGACATGGGTATCAACAGCGATATCGTCTGATCCATAAAGGACATGAGCGATAACCTTTGCTGTCTTCTCACCGACACCTGCCAATGTCATGAGATCTTTGATCGTCGATGGGATAGTATATTCTTCTTTGCTGTATAGTTTTTTTCGTCTATTATCCTTGTCTATGTCAGTCAGTCGTTCTTTATAATTCAT
>CAZBFX010000163.1:0-1675 GCA_964491325.1 uncultured Candidatus Peribacteria bacterium | reverse complement strand
AGATCATCTTCCTCGAGATCAAGTCCTGATCCAGCAAACAGAATGCGAACGAGAAAGCTATCCAACACAGCATCGAGAAAGGGAAGGTAAGCTATGAGGTGATGAGGATATAAAAAAAACTACCCTGATGTTAGGATAGTGAGATATTGGCAAAAAATTAAACTGTTTGAGTATCAGGAACAAAATGGGTAATAGGAATATTACGTACTCCGATCCTAGGCACTTCTTGTTCTATATAACCTCCTGCTGTTAATGCATCTATTTCTTTTTGAATTCCTGATGTATGGGGATACATTACAAAAACATGAGATACTGCTTCTTCAGTCAATAAACGTACAAATTCATGACGATCTGATCCAGAAGATATATCTATGGATCTGAGTTCAATATTTTCATATGCTTCATTTTTAGGATCAGACATAGCGGTCAGACCATTACCGAAATCATCTCCTTCATTAAAAGACATGCCATGAAATACTTTAATTGTTTCTTGCGTATCTTGCATAACTCAGAAAGCTTCTTGTCTGCAAAAAGCCACAACAAGCGATATAGATCATAAATAAGCTTCTGAATCTTCTTTTCTTTCATTCCCAGGAATACATAATGCAATATTGACCATGATCACGAGTAAAAAATAAAATCTATCTTTCAATGAATATAATAAAAGAGAAATGATTTACAAGAGAATTTCCTACTTTGTCAACTCCAGCGTAGCAACTAAATTACCAAATCACTAATTCACCAAAATGCCAAATAGCACCTCCCACCACTTCGTGCTATTTTCTCTTGAAATAGATAAAAAAATTACTATAGTTACTCTCATTGTATCTACATTCTAAAACCCTCTCTTGTTTTATATCCTAAAATCATATCATGTCTCTCATTCCTATCGAAGATCACATCGTGGTCGAAGCACTCGAAGCAGAGAAAGTCACTGCTTCAGGCATTATCCTCCCGACGGATAGCAAAGAAAAACCATCTATGGGTACCGTCATCGCTATATGAATGGGTAAAATGCTCGACAATGGATCCAGATCTCCTATGGATGTCGCTGTCGGTGATACCGTCTACTTCACCAAGTATTCGCCTGACGAACTCGAAGTCGATGGTAAGAAGTATCTCATCGTCAAGCACTCAGGAATTCTAGCGAAGAAAAGTTCCTAATAGATTAGAAATTTACATTTCCTATAATTGATGAAAATTTCTCTCAAGGTTGTAATAATGATAAGCATGTTGCTTATAATAAGCACAAGTGTAGGATATTTTCTAGGCAATAGACATGGCCTCTTAGCGTCAAGCCATCGCTCACCAGAGAATATTCTTATAGATTATATTTCAAAAACATCCGACATACCATTATCGTGAGTTCAAGAAGACAACAAAGACAGTTTATACAAATTTCTTGTCACTCTCTCTGAATTAATCGTCAATAAAAAGATAAAAACCATTAATGACTTAGAGGATTTTCTATTCAATACCTACGGTCCTTGTTGGGGTATCCCAAAGTGACAATGTGAAGAATAAAAATCATAAAATCAATAATCTTTTACCTCTTATTTCTATCTATTCATGCCAAAAATCGTCAAATACGGAGACGCTGCTCGTAAAGAAATCTTTACTGGTCTCGAACTCGTTGCCAAAGCAGTCATGGTCACTATGGGACCAAAAGGAAAGA
>CAZBFX010000162.1:0-1682 GCA_964491325.1 uncultured Candidatus Peribacteria bacterium | reverse complement strand
TTGTCAATTTTCATTTACTATGATGTTTCATGTTATTCACTCTGTCGATTCTAATACTTTTAATAGTTCTGTTGCTTTTAGAACTAGTAATTGAGTTAATCGATTGCTGACTATGGTAACTATCATATTCCCTATATCATCATCTATTTGTAGCCTGTGTTGTTGTATGGTCTGAAATAGTGTATTTCTAGACTGTTCATTTTGGGTAAATATAGTATTTTGTGCTATTTTAATATCTTGAAGAAGATATTCTAATTGTAATTTAGTATATTGGTGAATACTTGTTCATTGTAAAATATCTTTTACTAAAGATGGAGAATAGATATTTTGTTTTGGATTCGGAAAAAAAAGTTGATATAATAGATCAATCGCTAAACTAATTCATCATCATTGCTGGTTCTCTAAAGCAATCAATTTTTCAGTTCGTTTTGTTAACTTTTCTCATGAATTCATTTACATGACTCTTAAGATATAAATGTCCCCGTTATTATATACAAAAGTTCGAAAAAATCAACCTTTTCTCATTCTCTTGTATCTTCGTGCCTATTTCTCTATAATCACTGACATCTATTCACTTCGTCTTACTAATTCTATGTCCTCTATCCGCAACTTCTGTATCATCGCACATATCGATCATGGCAAGAGTACACTCGCTGACCGCATGCTCGAGCTCACTGGTGCTGTCAAAAAAGTCGACCATGCTCAGACCCTCGACACGATGGATATAGAGCAAGAGCGTGGTATCACGATCAAGATGACGCCAGCTCGTATGACGTGGAAATGAGTCGAGCTGAATCTCATCGATACGCCAGGCCATGTAGATTTCCAGTACGAAGTCTCTCGTTCGCTGACGGCTGTCGAAGGAGTAGTACTCCTGATCGATGCATCACAGGGCATCCAAGCCCAGACGCTCTCGACGCTCTATATGGCCATCAATCAGTGACTCACCATCATCCCGGTGATGAATAAGATCGATCTCCCTGCAGCTAATCCTGAGCGTGTCGCTCATGAGATCGAGAATATGGTCGGTATCCCTGCGGCGGAGGTGATCGGCATTTCTGCCAAGACTGGTATGAATGTTGATAAAGTCCTCGATGCGGTGATCGAGAAGATACCATCTCCGACCCCTATTACAGCTCCTGATATTAGTGCCAAAGCGTTGATTTTCGACTCGGTGTACGATAGCTATAGAGGAGTGGTTGTCTATGTCAAAGTCTTAGACGGCTCATTTCGTATCGGCGATATGGTGCATTTGCCCTATTCGGAGAAGTCGTTTGCTCTCACGGAGGTCGGTCACCTCAAACCTCGCTATCAAAAAGACGCTGTTCTCTCATCGGGTCAGATTGGTTATCTTTGTACTGGTCAGAAGTCAGTCAGAGATGCGAAGATTGGCGATACTGTTATCCAATTAGCAATGCATAATACACAATGAACAATCAATCAAACAGATATGCGTCGTGGTGATTACTCATCACTTCTGCCGTATGCAGTACAGTGATTTGCTAAGGCGAAGCCATTTGTCTATGCTGGAGTCTATCCACTCGAGACAGTCGAGTATGATAAACTCAAGGAGTGATTTGAGAAGCTGATCTTAAACGATAGTGCAGTCTCGTTTGAACATGAAGTATCCAAAGCTCTCGGGATGTGATTCCGTTGCGGGTTTCTCGGGATGCTCCATATGG
>CAZBFX010000161.1:0-1704 GCA_964491325.1 uncultured Candidatus Peribacteria bacterium | reverse complement strand
ATGATGGATATCGTCGCTGATTGTCTCACAATCGTCTCATCCCTCGACGATATCAGAGAGCTCAGAGAAAGTCCAGAATATACAAATCATAGACACAATATAATCATTGGTGGCGGCTCCAACCTCCTCTTTACGGATAATTTTCACGGACTCGTGATCATCAACCAACTCCATGGCAAAGATATTATCCAGCAAGATGAAAAAGAATGCACTATCAAAATCGCATCA
This sequence comes from uncultured Candidatus Peribacteria bacterium, assembly GCA_964491325.1. Taxonomy (GTDB): domain Bacteria; phylum Patescibacteriota; class Gracilibacteria; order Absconditabacterales; family Absconditicoccaceae; genus Aalborg-AAW-1. The sequence continues at coordinate 1,476 of CAZBFX010000161.1, read as the reverse complement.
GGAGAACATCGACACGCTTTCGTCATGCGAAGTATCGACAACGGTCGAGCTGGGATAGAAAATCTCGCTCTCATCCCTGGTACCGTCGGTGCCTCTCCTATCCAAAACATCGGTGCCTACGGCGTCGAAGCAGGAGATTGCATCGTCAGTGTTGAGTGAATCGATATGCTGACAGGTGAAATGAAGACATATACCCATGACGAATGTCATTTCTCCTATCGCAATAGCATCTTCAAATCACAGCTGAAGCAAGATTTCTTCATCACCGCAGTCACATTCCGTCTCCAGAGACAATGAAGCGACTATAGTCCAAATCTCTCCTACAAAGGCATCACTGATCAACTTGAGAAGATAGGACAAGTGCCATGACAGGAGTGACATGGATACAATATTAAAACCATCGCCGAAGCAGTCATCACTCTCAGACAGTCCAAACTCCCCGACTGGACACAGCTCGGTACCGCTGGTAGCTTCTTCGCCAACCCTATAGTCACTGAAGAAGAATTCACAAGACTACAAAAATTTTTTCCTGACCTCATAGGACATCAAGTAAGTTCCCCTCTATGAAAGGATATATCCCGTCTAGGGCAGAGGGGTAAGGGGTGAGGTAGAATAAAACTGTCAGCATGACAACTCATCGAACTCTGCTGACTCAAAGGCTACCGTGACGGTGACGCAGGTATCTATGATCGTCACGCTCTCGTCCTCGTCAACCATGGGAATGCTTCCTGACCTCAGATGGCACAGCTTATAAGCCATATCCAACAATCAGTGAGAGAAAAGTTTGGGATAGTACTCATGCCCGAGGTAAATGTGATACAATAGTTTTAGATAATATGAACATAATGTCTATCCTCTACCTCTGACTCGGCTCCAACCTCTGACAAAAGAAACAGAACATTCTCAATGCAATCAGAAAAATCTCCTATATCAGCACCATAAAAAAAATATCACCACTCTATCACAGTAGAGCACTCTGATGAAAGAAACAAAACGACTATATAAATACAATTATAGAAATATCAACTAACCTCGCTCCCCATGATCTCCTAAGACAAATAAAAAAGATAGAAAAAAAACTCTGAAGAAAGAAATCCTATCGCCGATGACCGAGGATCATCGATATCGACATCCTCCTCTACGATACTATCTCTATCCATCATCCCACACTCACTATCCCTCATAGACACTATCTCGATAGACCATTTGTCTTCATCCCTCTCCATGATATCATCGATACACAGAGCATCTATTACGAACACATAGACAAAGCATATCAAAACTATATCCAACATCACCCTCTTCCCAATGATGATATTTCTCTAATAAACGCATAAAATAACTAGCAATCAAAAGAGAAATGGATATAAAAGATGACATACAAACTGCGAGTCGACGTGTAATTCAGACTATCATTAACAATTATCTCGTCAGCGAACGACGGGGACCCTTTAGGGCAAGGAGTAAGCTTCGTAG
>CAZBFX010000160.1:0-1713 GCA_964491325.1 uncultured Candidatus Peribacteria bacterium | reverse complement strand
CTACCCCAACACGCTAATCATCTCCACATGATGGGTATGCGGAAACATATCGACAGGTTGCAATACCGTACATTCCCATCCACCTTGCACGAGAAGATCAAGATCTCTCGCAAGTGTCACAGGATTACAGGATATATAGAGAAGCTGACAGCGATGATTCTGTCTCAATCCGATAAGAAATTCGACGACATCTTTGTGGAGTCACTCTCTCGGTGGATCGACGATGATAAGCCCGATATCACTCATCTTATCACTGATCTGACGATCACGAGAGACCAACACTTCCGCCTTACCAGCGACGAAGTAGCTTTTATCATCCATCTTATTGAGCTGAGCATTGACCTTCGCATCACGGATCGCATCTTCGACGAGCTCTATCCCGATACAGAACTTTCCAATCCCCATAGCGAGAAAACTCAAACCAATCGTCCCCGCTCCACAGTAGAGATCCAATATTGTCGATCTCGATCAAGACAGTGAGATCATACTTGCTGCTTTGGCAAAAAGCTCCTGAGCACCGAGTGTATTGGTTTGAAAAAATGAAAAAGCTGACACACGAAAACGTATCTTCTGCACCATCATAGCTGATCCAGACTTCGATGTCGGTCTGAGGGATTGTTTCTTGGTGCTTGCTTTCATCTGACCATCTTCGATCACAAAGGCAGTATCATCCTCATCCTCTGTGACTTCTTGTCTATGAGAGAAATGAAGCTCTTCGAAAATATATCACTCTCCTCGGAGGATATCTTGTTTGGTATCTTTCCAGCTCACAGCATCGGAGACGGTATTATTATACGTGATCATAAAAGTCGTGACATGCTTACGAAGCAGAGCATCGGTTGCGAAAGTATCTTTGAGTCTCTTTCGTTGTTCTTCTCTCTCATGCGTCGATAAACTATCTGCTACATCATTGGCTACGACGAGATTGACGAGAATATTGCGGGTATTCACTCACTCTCTCATCACCAGATGACGGAAAAATCCTTCATGTGTCTTACTATCATGGACAGGAAGTCATGACTCCTGACAGAGTGTCTTGATATGAGCATACACCTCATGAAGCGATTGTGAGATCAGATAGCATTGATCCACATCGACTACATGCGTGTAGAAGCCCTGTTTGTGAAAACCAAGCTGTCGATCAAAACGGTGAGAAAATTCATTAGCAGCGTCATCCTGAACGGAACGAAGTGGAGTTGAAGGATCTTTTACTGTAGAGGGAGATACCCCAAGGGCACTTCTTTCAGGGCGTCCCTCGACAAGCTCGGGATGACGCAAAAGAGAATTCTTCCTATCATTCCTCGTCTTCGTGATATATTTTCCAAAACTAAACTCAATCTTGTTTCTATAGTGATAGGTCACGGGAGATGGGATAATCGTCTGGAGTCAGACCTTATCGATCAGATATGAGGCTTGACGGAAACTATCATGCACGAGCTCAGTCTTCATATCGAGCTGTCTCGGATAACTGAGAAGCTGTCGCTTACAGCCACCACAGCCATTCTTATGGATCTGATCATCAGGGACGATAACCAAAGGATTACTATAATGCGGACACAGCGGTGTCGCATCAGCCCATGTCGAATCGATAGAGACCACACGATGCGGCATCGCCATGATATGATCTCTCTTGGACTGGATAACGACGCAGTCGATGACACTATGAGGTAGCACTGATCACTTGATCAAGACTTTCTTCCCATCAGCCATCAC
>CAZBFX010000159.1:0-1724 GCA_964491325.1 uncultured Candidatus Peribacteria bacterium | reverse complement strand
ATACTGAGAGACCAGACTCTGCTGATCTGCATCGACATGGATATCCATCGATGGCTTCTCGAAAAATATCTTTAGTCCAAAGCCAAGTAAAAAAAGTATACCCACAATCCCAATGATAGTAGTATAACGAAGGAGAAAATCGGAGATAAAGGTAATACTAAACGCCACGACTGCTCCATAAAAAGTATCCGCTGTCGCTGCACCGAGTCCTGTCACCAGTCATGCGACAGAGCCTTTGACCAGACTACGACGAATACACAAAACCCCTATCGGTCCGACAGGGATAGCGATCGCAAATCCGACCAATAATCATTCGAGGAAAAAAGTATAATTCATTACATAATTCATAATGCAAAATGAACAATTCACAATAGTATTTATACTAGCTTATAATCAAACTCGTAACTTTATCTTCCCTACTTTCTCGTAACCTCTTTCTAATATCTATACGCATCACTCTTGTACGGTCCTGCGACAGCAACACCAATATAGTCTGCCTGATCAGATGAGAGGACATCGAGTTCGACACCGATCTTCGCGAGATGCAGTCTCGCTACTTTCTCATCGAGATGTTTAGGAAGTGTATAGACTTTGTTTTCATAATTGTCAGCATGCTGTCGAAGTTCGAGCTGTGCAAGAACTTGATTGGTAAATGATGCAGACATCACGAATGATGGATGACCAGTGGCACATCCGAGATTCACCAGACGACCTTCTGCCAAGACGATCACATCGTGACCATCGACATGATACAAGTCTACTTGAGGTTTGATCTCGATCTTCGTCTGACCATATTCTTTGTTGAGCCATGCCATATCTATCTCGGTATCGAAATGTCCGATATTACAGACGATAGCTTTGTCTTTCATCGCTTTAAAGTGACGACCAACGACGATGTTTTTGTTGCCTGTCGCAGTACAGATGATATCTGCTTCGAGGACGGCCTTATCCATAGGCTTCACTTCGTATCACTCCATCGCAGCTTGGAGAGCACAGATCGGATCAATCTCGGTGACGATCACACGACAGCCTGCATTGCGGAGACTATCAGCGGATCACTTCCCGACATCACCATAGCCAGCAACGACAGCAACTTTACCTGCCATCATGACATCTGTTGCACGACGGATCGCATCGACGAGACTCTCACGACAACCGTATTTGTTATCAAACTTGGATTTCGTCACACTATCATTGATATTGATCGCGGGGAGTGTCAGTGTCCCATTGGTCATCCTCTCATAGAGTCTATGGACACCAGTGGTCGTCTCTTCAGAGATACCACGGATACCAGCCACGAGCTCAGGATGATGATCAAGGACGAGATTCGTCAGATCACCACCATCATCGAGGATCATATTGAGGGGAAGTTTGGTCCCATCTGCTTGGGGGAAGAAAAGTGTATCGACGATACATTGATCGAATTCTTCCGCATTCATGCCTTTCCGAGCGAAAACAGGAATACCCGCAGCAGCAATCGCAGCAGCAGCATGATCCTGTGTCGAGAAGATATTACAGCTACTTCGTCTCACCTCTGCACCGAGATGGACGAGAGTCTCTATCAAGACCGCTGTCTGGATAGTCATATGGAGACAACCAGCAATACGAGCTCATGCAAGTGGTTTACTCTGACCAAATTCGGATCTGAGCGACATCAGTCCGGGCATCTCTGCTTCTGCGAGCATAATTTCTTTGCGTCCTCGATCAGCGAGAGACATGTCTTT
>CAZBFX010000158.1:0-1725 GCA_964491325.1 uncultured Candidatus Peribacteria bacterium | reverse complement strand
CCACTAATGAGTCTCCCATAATAAAAATCATCCACTCGTATTTTGTATAATGCTTTTTGATTAAGTTCCGTCTCTTTGTTATCTTTCCTATACTTTCTCTTGTAACCACTTGCTACGATAAACTTTCGTATTTCTTCATCAGAAGGGTTATCATAGATCTTTCTCCTGAATGCTTCTTTCCATATATTAAAGAACTTAGGGTCTGGTTCGTGGTACTTCTCATCATTGATGATATATCAGTGCTTATGTTTCCCATCAGCTTGTCATCTTTCATTGACCCCTTTCTTACCACGTGTCGTGACTTTGCTGAGATTGTCGGAGTAATTGTAGGAGATGACGAAATTGATACCGAGTATCATCCTCCCACTCTCATTATTCTCAAAAGTGAAGTTGGTATATTGGACATCAAGGTCTCATTTATCGATAAGCTGTATAAGCTCACCGCTCTCTACGAGATTCCTTGCCTGTCTATCGGGAGCATAACTTATGATACCATTTATCTTTCCTTTCTTTACGAGCTCTATGAGCTTGCTTCGCATAGGTCTGTTGTTTGGCTCTTTGGCAGATGCTTGCTCTATGACATAGAAGTATCAGCTTGCTTTTTGGAGGATCTCTTTTTCATACGGTGTCTGACATTCTGCCACTCGTCTATGATAACTTGGATCACGAAAAAACTCATCAGTGAGTTCATTATGATGTGCGAAGTGTATGCCACTCCTCTGCTCTTTGTAGTCGATACACGCCTTCAACTGATCCAGAAGTGATTGTTTTTGACCACTGCTTGCTTCGTCTCTGGACTTCCTACAATAGATGACATATCTAACATATTCCCTGTCGAGAGCAACTCTTTTTGATTTTTTCTTGTTTTTGAGCATGGTATGATGACCAATATATAAATGTTCGATACTTTTTTGATTATAACTTTCCTATTTCTTTTTGCAAGAGAAAATCGAACATAAAACGCTCAAAAAAGAGAGCCTATTGGCTCTCTATTTCTTCTTCGATCTGCTGTATCATCCAAATGAGTTCGGATAGGACAGAGCCGATAGAAGTCGGTTCATTGGGCATGGATCACAGGAATTTAGGACGCTTTAACCCTATAATAGGAGTCAACAATCATATTGCCTGCAAAAATTCTCACTAAAGAGATATTTGATATTATTTATTTAGTATCATAAACACAAGCAGAATCTATTTTTTATATTTTACCTTTCCTTTTGATACAATTGCCGTCTTCTTTGTTCCGTGTTCTTCGATAGCCGTTGACCTTGTGACTCATTCTTCCCCTCTTTTATAGTTTTTGATTTCTTCAAACTTATCGAGATTCTGATCCCTTAGTAAGAAATCCATATAAACCGCTTCACCATTTCTCGTAACCATTTCAACTTTTGCACTTTGGTGACGTGTAAGTACATCACAAGCATCATCTAACATTTTTTTAAGAAGTTTGGGGTCTATATTTTCTCCACTATCAAACAGTGCTTCAAATCAAAAGAGATCTTTATGATTGTCTATATATCATAGTTTCTGTAAAGTATCTTTTAGGTTTGTTAGAACAATGGCATCTTTTCAGGGTATTGATATATCATTCTTTTCAGATATATTCATTTCAAAAGAAATAGGATTGAAGGATAGATATAATTCTTTCTTTCAATATATGATGCAAATAATTGCGGTTATTATTGTTCGTGGTTTAAAAATGGAAGATCTTATGATACGAATTTC
>CAZBFX010000157.1:0-1741 GCA_964491325.1 uncultured Candidatus Peribacteria bacterium | reverse complement strand
CCTGACTCATCCTCCAGTCTGGATGGAAAAGTCATATCCCTCTCCGAGATCCATGCTGTGGCTCTGGGACGATCTGTATCGAAGCGGCTCTCATCGCCCGCAACATCGCTCCTGGTCTGACGAGATCCTTCACCTTCCAGTCATTCCCGATCTACAGAGTCGATCTCCGAGAATCGATCATCACGGATGCGAAGAGCAAACAATACAACAAAACATACCACATCCATGGCTCCGACATCGATCCGAACATCGTCCCTATTGCCATAGCGAATGCCACTCGTGCAGGAGTTGCCGACTGTATCGACTTCAATACACAAGATATCACCGATGGAGAAGTAACTCATCCGTTATACATCATCACCAATCCTCCCTACGGACAGAGGATAGGATGAAGCGACGATCTCGCATCGCTCTACGACACCCTCCTCTCCTACTACACCCAGTGAGCCAAGGGATGATATATCACCTCCTATCGCCACGATATCCCCTCATCACTTCGTCCGCAGATCAAGACTCGTCAGGTGATGAATGGTGGTATGGAGTGTACGATGTATTTTGTGCATTAGGATATGCGAATTTCTCCTTGATTAAACAGTGCTTATTTTATAATCTCTACTATTATATAGAAAATATCCCATCCTTTTAATGGTTTACGTATCCGATATAAATATAAGGTAAAATAACAAAAAATCTTTACCTCTAAATAATCGCATGACTAAAAATAAGATGTCTTCTTCTATAGTATTGATACTATTTGCTAGTATATTCTTGATTGGTTGTGTTACTCAAACACCATCGACACAAATAACAAACCAATGACAATCATTAACAATTCAAATAGGTACTTATTTTGGTGAATGTTCAGGTTACTGCAGACAAGATATGACAATCACCTCAGAGAAAATTACTGTACACAAAAACGGTCGGGAGAAAGGTACTTCATTACCAGAGATTACGGAATATTTTCCTATTTCTACCACACAGTGGAAAACACTAGTAGATTCATTAGATTATAAAAAATTCAATGCATTGAATGAAGTTATTGGATGTCCTGATTGCTTAGATGGTGGTGCAGAATGGATAGAAATAGGAGACAAAAAAGTTACTTTTGAGTATGGATCTTCAATTCCTGAAATTAGCAATCTGATTTATACACTAAGAGAAATAAGAACATATATTTCCTCACAGCATAAAGAGATTAAATAGATTATAAAAAAATAGTTTACAATAACTTTTCTACTAAAATGAGAAACATTTTCACTATAAGAATATAATCATATATGTCCCGTATCCTCGTCTGACTCTCCGGTGGTGTCGACTCCGCTGTCGCCGCACATCTCCTCATCCAGCAATGACATGACGTCATCGCAGCTTTTATGAAGAACTATAGCGAACCAGATAATCCTCACTGTCAGACCCGTCAGGATAGAGATATGGCTATCAAAGTTGCTGAACATCTCGGGATCAAGCAGTTTTGTATCTTCGATTTCCGTACAGAGTACCACGATCGCATCATCCAGTATATCTATGATGGTTACAAAGCTGGCATCACCCCAAATCCTGATGTCTTCTGTAATAATCTCATCAAATTTGACCTCTTCCTCGAACAAGCTCTCGCTATGGGCTGCGACGCTATCGCCACCGGCCACTATGCTAGATCTCTCCCTCCCTGACAAGGGAGGGTGGGGGTGGGTTTGTTACATTGAGCAGACAAAACCAAAGACCAATCCTACTTCCTCTC
>CAZBFX010000156.1:0-1777 GCA_964491325.1 uncultured Candidatus Peribacteria bacterium | reverse complement strand
TCAAAGTGATGCACTATAGCGATGATCGTGCGACAATATGGATGAAAGGCGAATCAGAAAGTACCTATCTCATCCACTTCCACAAAAATGGAGATAATCGATCTCTCCAAAGCAATAAAAATAATAATGAAAGTTTTTGTAATCGAGAAATCATCAACTCTAGCATGTGAGGTGGAGCTGATGGGTGGTATTGGTATTGATAAGCGAGCACTCTAGCAGTCTTCAGAAACCATAACTGGTATAGGTGCTTCACCACCACTCAAACCGCAATGTGGATAATCCGAACCTCACGACAACCATTCCATTTTGCCTGTTCTTCAAAGAGCATCACGAGAGGTTAATAACACATAACAAACCTCATTTATATGCCGTGCATAATAGTTAAAAAAATCTAACCAGCCAATATCATTAAGATCAAAGATTTTTATAAGAGAACGCATTTTTTCTCTATTATTCTTTCCAGGAAAGTGTGTTACAAATCACTCCATATCTTGTTCATAGGGAGGTATAAGCTGTTTTCATTGTGTAGTACATTCTCTTACTGCAGCATCGACGGAGAAATATGTAGCACCTTTCTTTCCTTGCTTCCCCGCTGCATCTTTAAAATCTCCCGAAAAAATATCGACACCATTATGTTCCGCACTAAGCAGTGAAAACTTCTTGTGCAGTGGGACTATCTCGACCTTCTTATCAGCAGTAATACGGATAGTCTCTGCCATTCTCATCTGTTCTTCGGGACTAAGTGTATCTCGCACAGCCATATAGCCTGGATGATCGGGATAGGGACAAGAAATCTTATCTTTCATACGACATAAAGAGTAAAATCTTAATGATCTGCAAAGGCATTAAATAAACAACAGACCTTTTGCAACCGAGAAGTCATCCGCTCTTCTATAATGGAAGCTGATAGTGATAATTTCTATTGATACTGGTAATTTACCCTTCTATTAAGAAATGTGGGCTCGTATCATAAGGAAAAAGGTATTGGTTTTGATAGGAAAGACCTTTGATTGTATCACCTACTTTCAATTGCTTCAATGCATCAGGATCGCCAGAAAGCCGACTAGCCACAATGGTATGGTAAAGGGTCTTACCATCATCGTTGGTAATTTCTATGACAACATATTTATTTCAGTTACTTATAAAAAAGAAAGAAAGTGGTTGCTTCATTCAGCTATGAGCGGAAGGTGCTGTCAAAAGAAAATCCATACCAGTATAATAACCTTCTACCCTACCTTCAATAGGCACTCCGTACATGAATATATCTTTCCTCAAATTGACTATCTTGTTTGTATGCCAGAGAATATATCAAGCAGTAAACAAAGCAGATAGCAAGGGAATGAAAGAAACAGAGAGTATATATCTTTTCTCTGAAGCCAAAAGATAATCCTCATACTGAGTAAACATATACAGCATCACGAATGATGCCACTCATACAATGATGATTAAAACACTCAAAACAATTCCAAATCTCCATAATGTATCTTTAATACCTACAGTAGATCTTGGTGCTTCTTTTGATATAATAAGTGTCGATGTATTCATCAATAACAAAAACAATAAAACCTATCTCCTCTCCACTAAACCCAATCCCCATGCTCATTTCTTGCTCGTCTCGTGCATTGCAAGTCCCAGACGCTCTTGTCGTCTGCGGATGGCTTTCTTACTGCCTTCTATCTCGAGGAGGGGCTCTCTACCCGTATACCGATCGATATCAAAGACGACTTTGCCGATCTGATAGGATTCTCTTCTCTTCGACTTACTGGCGATATGCTCC
>CAZBFX010000155.1:0-1790 GCA_964491325.1 uncultured Candidatus Peribacteria bacterium | reverse complement strand
ATGTATCAGTGTGGCAAAGATTATGAATCGTTTTATACAGATTTTGCATCGTTTCGTATAGTAGAAGAACAGCTCGATAAACAATCGATAAACTCTATCATTTCTCCCAATGTCCTTATCAACGCATACAAACTCATCTCCACACAACAAAATATCTATTATGAGATGAGTAATGGAAGAGTAAATGATGTACGTATTAGATCGTATCTCAAATACAATGAAGAACTATTGAGAAGACCAGAGAGTATACAGCAAGTATATTTCGATGTGATGGCATGGTTTAATAATAGCTATATGATACCAGTATTGACGAGACTCTATTTTCAACAAAAATGACAAGATACGACTGATATAAAATCTCTCCTCGAAGGTATTAGAATGGTCAATGAGGGGAGCAAGATCCTCTGATATTCATGATTATCACAGTTTGTAATCGATACGACACTGATAGCTCCTCGTACACAGACTATCATAGGTACATGACTGACACTACCATCATTGGAAGCTATTTTTAGTGCTAGCTATGCATTTCCTCATTTCGTCGTCGAGAGACAAGCAACATGAGACAATGATACGCTGACTGTTTATGGTGTATGGTCACGAGATAGCACTGTCTGATTGTGAACTAAGGTATCATCATCATTGACACTCCGTTATGATGGTGTGAGGTTTCATGTGGTGAAGATGACGATGGATAGTATGTCTCGTGTAGCATCTGCTGTCAATACACTCCTCCAATCACAGACGATGACTATTCCAGAGTTGTATGATCTCCTCGTCAGTGATGGTGCTCGTTTCAATACGACAACACTCTCGCTATGTGATGCGATTCGCAGTTTCTCTGGTTATGTATCATGTACTCCATCCCAGATCGTTTTTCAATGATATCCTTTGGCCACAAAGAAGACACTCGTGACCTATACGATCAATCATAATGATGGCGTCCTGTCATCTTATACGACAGATAATACGAGTTTCTCGCAAGCACTGCGTGAGAGTCTCGGCACTCCTCAGACGACGACGGTGACTATGCTTGCATTTATCCAATCTATGCTCAACTATCGTCAGGCAGCGTCGACTTCGTTGACATGATCTTCACTCAGCTGAACTGCTGATATGATCCAAGTCAGACAAGATATCCTTAATCTCGGTGCCAAGGTAGATGCTATTAGCCATAAGTGAAATGGCATCTATACAGTCACTTTCTCGATCAATAAGATTGCATGTGTTGCTGAGTATGCGATTGCGACGCAGTCACTAGTCTCACTAGCGGTAGTCAAAGATGGTAAAAGCTATCCTATTCGTGCTTTCTCCCTCTCTCTCATCTCGATGGATTCGCCAGCGGTGAAGGCATTTATAGCTGATCCTGCGGCGGTGATGATGCAGTTTGATCCTTTGACGGTCAAGAAGCTGATGCTTTAGCATATACATGATGTACACTTGCAATATATCGACGAAATCATATAGTCAGACTCTGTATGGTTTTATTTGTATAGATGGTGATACATGTACAAGAAGATGCATTATGATGAGATCATCGCGATAAAGAGCAATTTCTTACATAATCTACACTATATACTGCAGCGTGGTAAATATCCTCATCTCAGTGCCTATCTCAATGCTATCAAACAACAGTGAGAGAGTATCTATCATATCGTCAAACAAGAGCCATTTCGAAGGACGGTATTGCATGGATGATCGGACACGGTCGTTTTTTTTGATGAGAGAGAGAAGATAGAGCTCCATGCAGATAAGACGATCATCGGCAAGATATCATCTTGAGCTTTGAC
>CAZBFX010000154.1:0-1824 GCA_964491325.1 uncultured Candidatus Peribacteria bacterium | reverse complement strand
TGATAATAAGAATATACGATATAAAAGAACAATGTCTGATCTAAGTATAGGGATTGGGAAAGATTTGTCAAATTTTTTGGGGGGGTATTAAGATTGTTTCTTAAAAGTAGTGATTTGACTTGATGCCCATTGCTGTTTTGCTTTGTCAACTACTACGGCCAAATCTAAACGTTTATGGTCTTTAAACACTTCATCAGCTATAGAATACGCTATCCTTCTTGTATTATCATTGCCACCCAGATTATCTTGCATTTTATCAGTCCAATAGGATATTGGCACTGGTGGTACCTGGTATCGATCGTAACCTCATCTTTCATTTATGTATCATCAAACAATACCTCTTTTTATGATCTCAGGATCGGTGATCTTTTGTAGAGCTCAATCCTTATCATTTTTTTCAGTAGTTTCAGCACATATATATGTTACATTTTCCTCTTTCCTATCCTGTGCATTTGTGTAACTATCTAGTTTTGATTTCCACATACTTGCGAAGAGATTTGCATTCTTCTCAAATTCTTCCTTAATTTTTTCATTCACATCATGTACAAAAGATTGTTGATATTCTTCTAGTAGTTGCAATAATACTTTATCAACTGGATACATCTTTTTTCCACTGTCACTTTGTGTCTTAAGTTTTATATAAAGATTCGCCTCGTCTTGATTAAAAATTCATTTCTTAACCCAACTATCTCTCTCGTCTAACTGACTTTTTATCACTTCTCCTGAAGTATACTTTCATATACGCTTATCTATCCTACTGCTATATTGCGTCACAATGGCATCTATTTCGTTATTATTTACTTCATCACTAACTCACCCCTCATACTTCATAAAGTCATCTGTCGCTTCTGCAGCTTGCGTATCTCCGACCTCATTCTTATTCACCAAATCACCTGCTTGCTGAAGCATTTCTGCATTATCGTATTGTTTCTCGAGTGACATGATTATGAATTGTAAATAGATAAATACAAATAATCTTTACTGATCTTGAGATGGTCAAAATTCATCAGACATAATATCATTATTGCCACAAAATGACATAGCAGCAATACTTCAAGTATTGTATACATTAGCTAAAACATCTGTTAATTCGGTACTGGAGTTATGACAATGACATGCCACAGTATAGAGATTTAAAGCATCTTGTTCATCCGTAATGTAAACAACCGTACCATTACTATTGGTTTTCCTTACTATGCTTTCATTAATAATTGCATTGGCGATAGTTGTCTTCGCTTCATTTCTGTACTTATCTAATCTCTCTAGATAAGTCTTTTCTTCTGTAGTAAGTGTATTTCTATTCCTATCGAGAATGAGATACTTTTTCGCAATTTTTTTATCGGTAAATATTCACAAAGATTGCTCTTTCTCTATTTCATCGTTTGTTACCTTATCTCCTCATTCATCTAATTCACGTATAGTCTCGTCAATATCGGTCTCTTCTAATTTCACCAAATCGGCTGCTTTCTGTAGCATCTCTGCATTATCGTATTGTGTCTCGAGTGATGCCATAATAATTGAAAATAATAAATAAAGATTTAGTTATAATTCTACACACATGCCAACTGCTCCATAAGAAACACATCCGCATCTTCATCATGATCATGGCTATGGAGAGCTTGTATCTTCTCTTGGGCTTGTGTCAGTGCTGCTTGTGCTTCATCGAGCTTCTTCTTCTTCGTCTTCTCTCTGGCTAATGAGATACGCTGATACAGTGAGAGGAGCTTCTCCGTACTATCTGGACTCTCTGTGTAGCCCTTGACCTGATTGATCATATCCTGAAACTTCGTCTTATACTCTTCATTATCCGTCTTCTTGATCATC
>CAZBFX010000153.1:1488-1839 GCA_964491325.1 uncultured Candidatus Peribacteria bacterium | reverse complement strand
GCTTTCGTCAGTGACGACTATCATGACAGCATCACTATTCTCCATCATATCACCACACTCAAGTCTCGCTTCCCCTATCCGCTCTACATCTGCCCATCGAGGAAATGATTTCTCAAACATATCTCTCCTGACTCCTGACCACAAGATAGACTCGGATCGAGTCTTGCCTCCTCTCTCTATGCCCTCGAGCAAGGAGCTGATTATATCAGGATCCACGATTTTCATACATTCAAACAATTAATGCAGACTCGATCCTATCTTAACGACTAAACCGACTTTATAACTTTATAACTTTATGAACTTTATAACCTATAACGACTGTCTCTCCTATCTCGCAAGTCTTATCAACAC
>CAZBFX010000153.1:0-1440 GCA_964491325.1 uncultured Candidatus Peribacteria bacterium | reverse complement strand
GTCAGACATATGGGAGCCTATGGTCTGGAAAGGATGAAACAACTCCTCCAGAAGATTGGTAATCCACAAGAGACCTACCCAGTGATCCATATCGCTGGCACTTCGGGGAAATGATCGACTGCGACGATCTGTTCACATCTCCTCACTGCTCATGGCTACAAAGTTGGACTCCATGTCTCTCCCCATCTCATCGACTTCCGTGAGAGGATACAGATAAACAATCACTATATCGATACGGATACTTTCGTGACTGCATGCCAGAAGGTCTTCCCCTTTGTCGAATCTATGAGAGAGTCTGTCCGATGATTGCCATCCTACTATGAAGCATCGATGGCAGTCATTATGCTCTGCTTCGCATTGCAACAGGTCGATGTCGCAGTGATCGAAGTAGGATGTGGCTGACTCTATGATGGGTCAAATAGCATATCGAGGTCGGATAAAATTAGCGTCATCACTGCACTCGGGTATGATCATACAGACATACTAGGTCAGACTATAGAAGAGATAGCATTGCAGAAAGCGTGAATTATCCTCCCTCAGACCACCTGTATCAGCTTCGTCCATCCACAGCCATCCTGTCGTGAGATCATCAGTGATATCGCAGAGAGACAAGATACTACACTCATACGAGTCGACCCCAAAGATAGCTTCGACTATGAGATCTCGCTGATCGGAACACATCAGAAAACAAATGCCCACATTGCTTACACTGCAGTCGAGCTCTTCCTCTCTCGTCAGGACACAGCCATTGACGAAGCAACAGTAAAGAAAATACTCCAGACAATTGCACTTCCTGGAAGATGTCATCATCTACACCTACAATGAAAAGACATCCTCCTCGATGGTGCACATAATGAACAAAAAATGCTCTCACTGATGGAGACACTACAACAATACTTTCCCGAGAAGAAGTATCACTTCTATCTCGCATTCAAAGAAGGTAAAGATCGACAAACGATGCTAGATATGATACTTCCTCATGCAAGCACCATCATCATAGGAGAGTTTGAAGGGATACAAGATACACCATTTCACAGTGTCGATGCGATGATGATCAAGACCTACATAGAGAGTAAAAATGATACCATAGCCATCTCTGTCGCCAGTCCAGAGACATTTCTCACAGATCATCTTGTATCATATGATCAAAACGATATCATCGTCTGTACGTGATCACTCTATCGACTATCCGATCTCTATAAAGCACGAGATATTAAAACAAGTGAGAGTAATTCAAAATCCAAAATTTATAATCTATAATTTCCTTCATGTTGATAGCCATCGCAGCCATGACACACGATCGCATCATCGGTCAGGACAACAAACTCCCACGAGATATCCCCGAGGATCTTGCGAGATTTAGGGAAATTACGAGTGGCAAGACCGTCGTCATGGGTCGCAAGACCTATGAATCCATCGGTCGTCTCCTCCCCAAGAGAC
>CAZBFX010000152.1:0-1886 GCA_964491325.1 uncultured Candidatus Peribacteria bacterium | reverse complement strand
GAGCATTGCCGTGATGATGAAGGTATCGAGATACTGAGCGATGAAATTGTCGAGAGCGGGATATTCGGCATAGATTCACCTCTTCTGTCCATACATGAGAAAGAGATATCCTGACACGAATGTCAGTGCATACATGATCCCATATCGGTAGATATGGATGGGTCAGAGAGAGAATGCAATCATACATCAGTCAAAAGAATAAACGTAGGGGGGCGGATAGTATCCGCCCCTATTTTTATATAGAAGGATTATCCTATTTTCGTCTTCCCCATATATGGTTGCAGAACGGCAGGAATAGTGATCGATCCATCAGCGTTTTGGTTATTCTCCATAATAGCAATAATAATGCGTCCAAGTGCGAATGCTGTCGCATCATTCATATGGACAAATTCTTTATCACCATTCTTTTTATTTACTTTGATATTGAGGCGACGAGCTTGATAATCTGTCATATAATCCGAAGTATGTGTCTCTCTATATTTCTCTTGTGAAGGTATCCGTGTATTCATATCGACTTGTTTGTAGTCCATCGCTCCCATATCTCCTGTACAAATCATCATCACTTCATATGCAAGCCCTAGTTGAGTGATAAGGTACTCTTGAATAGCGATAATAAGTTCTTGTTCATCATATCACATCTCTTTGGTCGTAAATGTCTCCATCTCGATCTTGTCAAACTGATGTGTACGCAAGATACCTCTCGTATCTTTACCATATGTCCCTGCTTCTCTACGAAAACATGGCGTATATGCGACATATCTCTTCGGTAGCGTCTCCTCCTCCAAAACCTGATCCATATGGATAGGTCACAGAGAATGTTCTGCACTTCCTACCAGCATAAACTGATCTTGATCAAGACAGTATCTATCTTCCATAGGATGAAGTCTTCCCATCTTCTCTGCAGTCTCATAATGTATCATCAGTGGGGGTATTACCACCTCAAAAGGTTTGGCCGACACGGAAAGTCATTTTTGTTTGATAATGTCTGCAAGGATGGTCTCATTGGTAAGCACAGAGAAGGTAAACTGTACGATAGCATATTGCAACATCGCTAGATCTCATTTGAGATAGAAAAATCTTGCACCTGTCACTTTGACTGCCTGTTCTTTATCAAGAAGTCACAAACGCTCACCGAGTTCTTGATGATCCAATACAGGAAAATCGAATGATGGGATAGTGCCAATTTGTCTCACAGAGACATTCTCATCTTCATCTTTACCGATAGGGGTTGCTTCATGGAATACATTCGGCACCGACTTCATTATCCCATTATATTCTTCGAGACAATCGTTATAGTCTTTGTCCATACTCATGATCTGATCTTTGAGTGACTTCGCTAAGTCCATATCACGAGCTTCGCCTGCTTTCTTCTGGGCAGATCTCGCTTCATCGATCTGAAACTGGAGTGACTTTCTCTTCTCATCGAGAGTCAGGAGATAGTCGATATCGACTGTCTTACGCTTCTTGATCACAGCATCCTTCACACGATCAGCATTTTCACGGATAAAATTGATGTCTAACATAATACATAAGGGAAAGAACTAAAATTAGAACCAAGACAAAAAACTCAAAAAACAACAATACGTTATATATAGAGCTTTCTCTCGACGAAATCAAGGAAAAGTACATAGATACATACTATATCACATTTCTCCACCTTCACCATCCTATCCCCTCCCCAATCCACACCATATTCGCTTCAGAGATGAAAAGAAGTATACTATACTAGCTGAAAGCTAATACAATAAGCTACACTTGCTTTCGCTTTATCTCTTTCGTTTTAGTTTTCGTTTTTCTCATGTCCAACAGCATCGTCTCACGCCACTTCCACAGTATCTGGAGATATATCTACGGTATCGGACTCGTCGTCCTTATACTCGCAGGAC
>CAZBFX010000151.1:0-1894 GCA_964491325.1 uncultured Candidatus Peribacteria bacterium | reverse complement strand
CACTTGATGTCTATGGCGTCTCTCATATTAGCCATGCACATGAAGAACGGGCAGAATCGACAGGAAACTTCTTCACAGTGCTATCTATTGTCACTGTATACATCCTCCAGCCATGGACTCAGAGATTTGCTCGAGACCAGAAAGCGAGAACCATCATCACAACAATAATCTCACACAGAGCTATGGCTCTCGTGGGTGTCATCGGCATGCTTCTCATCACCATCATCGGTGCTCTTGGTGGAGCCATCGCTCGTGGTGACAAAGCTGATGATATTAGTAAGTTTATCGTACAGATATTGGTGCCGTAAGAGCCCACAATGGATTGACAAATGGATATCTTTTCATTAATCTAAGAATGGGTTTATATCATCACATCACGCCATGGGTATCAGAAATATCGTACTTGCCGGATCATTGTTATTATGACTTTGAACATGAAAACCTTATTGAAAACCGCAATTTGAGGTCAAAACTGCTACTACGGCTGCTGCACTTACCGAAGGAATATGAAACCAACCTAATCCATTAGGAGATACAATACAACAAAAGCCAAATATTGAACACACAATACATCTTCTCGATTCATGCGTAAGATGATGGGACCGTAATATAGAATACATAACAGCCTTAGAAGAAATAGATTCCTCGTACGAAAGTCTTAGTGAGGCCGACAAAGAGTGATTAAATGTAATGATAGTAAAATATATAAAAAAAATATTGGAAAAAGATTTGGCCCGAGCAGCCAACATAGAGTCTTCAGGTAAGTGACTTATAACTCTCTATACACAGAGATTACGACATGCATATGTTCTAGCAAAAAAACGAGAGGTCGATATGACTGGAGACATTCAAACTAATATACAAGATACGACCATTATAGAAATCATGGATAATAAAATTACATATTGGATGCAGTGGGCAGAAACTCATGAAATAGATCTGACTGGGGAAATGTCCACAGAAGCAGAAGCAGAAGCGAGTATGAAATTATTGTGAAGCATTCCCCCTTGATGAAAGTAAAAAATCTGACACAATGTGTCAGATTTTTTACGAAAAAACAGAAAGATTATCCCTTATTGTAATAGAATCTCTCATAGACAATCTTATCACCGACTCGTGTCTGGACAGAGACTTGTTCCATGACCATACGCATACCGGTAGCAAATTCCATATCCATAGATCGTTCAGCGAAGACAGTACCTGTCTCTTCATTGATAGCCATACTCTTGACGGATCCAGCGTGGACAGCCTTGAGTGATGCGACGAAATCTTGCTCATATGTACGATTTATCTCTTTACCTATTCTGGGATCTGAACCAGGCTCGTGCATGACGACGTCATCAGCATAAAATTGCTCAAATGCTTCGAGCATCTTACCAGACAAGATCATCTGGTGGAGTGTTTGGACATTGGAAAGAAGTGACATGATATATGGGAAGAATAAAAATCCATCAATCAATAGTAATGATTTATCATTGCATTTACAAGTTCTCCTAGAATACTTCTATTATTAGAAAACAAGGACACACAAACTGCGAGTCGACGTGTAGTCTAGACTATCAAGAACAATCTTCTCACCAGCGAACGACGGGGACCCTTTAGGGTAAGGAGTGAGCTTCGTAGTCTTAACTCTCAATAACAGACGATACGGGTCTCGCTTTGTGTGTCTTGATCTTTTGCCTACTTTTGCATCAAGGCAAAAGTATGGTCTCAGCGAAGCGTTACTATACAATACTATGAGATCCTTCGACTCCATTTCATTCCGCTCAGGATGACGCCTATGAAGCGTTATAAGCTCTCCTCTGCTCTATCGTACGAATCTGTGCCGAGAGCATATCATGTTGCATAGCTTGGATAAGTTTCTTCTCGTCATCTAATTGATCCGGGATTATAT
>CAZBFX010000150.1:0-1920 GCA_964491325.1 uncultured Candidatus Peribacteria bacterium | reverse complement strand
GCCATCGATGGATATCCATGTCGATGCAGATCAGCAGAGTCTGGTCTCTCAGTATGTCTCAGCGATGATCTTGACGCTCACGAATCTGATGACGATCGTGTCGTTCACAGCTATCTTTACGGCTATCAACCTATCCTATCCTGTAGGACACTACGCTGAGCCATTGCTCCTCACTATCGGCGTCTTTATCGGTGCATCGCTCTGGCGATTGACCCTCAGTCAGCTGGTGAATCTCTTCAAGAAAAGAGTGACCAATAGGATCCTTCATCGGATCAACAAAATCTCCGCAGGGATTATGTTCCTCTCAGCGATACTTTTGGCGATACATTTGATTAGCTCATAGAGGTGTTTATATAAATATGTTATTTTAGGCGTCATCAAAAGTATTAGACTTTAAGTCATGCCCCAAAGATGATTTCATAGTTAAGTATAATAAGAGCAACTGTTAAGGGTGAGGAAACGATCAAGAATAAAATTATTTGCCATTTATGTATCTTTATTATATTTCCCCATTTGAGCCATAAAACTATCACAATGCTTGTCGTAAAGAGTGAAAGCAAGAAAGCAGCTCATACACTTCCAATATTATCATCATACTCTAAAAACTGAGCCCCATACATCAGATTCCAAATTTTCAAAGTCACTAAGAGTAAAAGAGCCGAGTAAATAATATTTATCCTTCTAGATGTCGACATAATATTGTCTTTTAAGATAAAGAGAGTATTATTTGCTCAAATGGTAGCTATATATATTGTGACTCTAGACTAGCATATCCCTATATAATGATTACTCTGTCCTAGTCAAGAACCATATTGTTTAGTATAAGACCCTCTCCCAACTAAATATATCTCTGCCAAAGTGCCCATAGGCGGCGGTAGCGTTGTAGATAGGTCTGCGGAGATCGAGGAAAGTGATGATGCCTGCAGGAGAGAGATCAAAGTTTTCTCTGATCCATGCATAGATCTCTTCGAGATCTTTCGTCCCTGTCCCAAATGTCTCGATGAAGAGACTGATCGGCTGTGCGACACCGATAGCATAGGAGAGCTGGATCTCACACTTCTTCGCTCGTCACTTGCTGACGATCGCTTTCGCGAGATATCTCGCCATATAGGCAGCTGATCTATCTACTTTCGTCGGATCTTTACCGGAGAATGCACCTCCACCGTGACGACCCATCCCACCATAACTATCGACGATGATCTTACGACCCGTGAGGCCTGTATCACCATGTGGACCTCCGATGATAAAGAGACCTGTCGGGTTGATATGGAAGACTGTCTGATCGTCGATCATATCACCCATGATCGGTGCGATGACTTCACGCTTCACATCCTCATGGATCTGTGCTTGATCGATGTCAGGATCATGTTGTGTTGAGAGAACTACTGTATGCACTCTGAGCATTTTGTTATGATCGTATTCGATACTGACTTGTGTCTTGCCATCAGGGCGAAGATAGGGTATCTTGCCTGACAGTCTGACATCGTGGAGCTGCTTCGCGAGTCTGTGTGCATATCGGATCGGAGCAGGCATGAGATCGGGTGTCTCATCACTCGCAAATCCGAACATAATCCCTTGATCACCCGCACCACCGGTGTCGACACCTTGGGCGATATCGGGAGACTGTGTATGGATGAGATCGGTGATTTCGCAGGTGTTCCCATCGAAGTAGAGTGCAGGCCTGTCGTAGCCGATCTTGGCGATAGTCGCTCTCGCGATTGCTTCGTGATCGACGGTCGCAGTGGAAGTAACTTCACCAGCGATGATAAGTCTATCGGTCGTCACGAGACACTCACAGGCTACTCTGGCCATAGGGTCTTGAGCGAGATAGGCATCGAGTATGGCATCGGAGATCTGGTCACAGATTTTATCGGGGTGTCCAGCGGTGACGGATTCGGAAGTGATGATGTAAGTCATAGA
>CAZBFX010000149.1:0-1961 GCA_964491325.1 uncultured Candidatus Peribacteria bacterium | reverse complement strand
TGGATCATCGATGAGGATGATGAATGGCTGGTGATATCCAAACCTGCAGGGATCAGCATCCATCCCAGTCAGAATGATAAAACTTTCGATTCGCTGCATGATCTGATCAAGCAGTTTTTCGCACAGCGTGGCTATAGTGGGACGACCTTTACTCCCAATGTCGCCTATAGGCTGGATAAAGATACTTCGTGACTGGTGATCATCGCTAAGACATACGCCGGACTCCAGCATCTCAATCAGCAGATCCGTGAGCGTCAGATCGACAAAGAATATTTTGCTATCGTATGTGGTAATTTCCCGCAGACACTCGAATGTCGTGAACCGATGAAGAAAGTCGTGGATAAGAAGTTTGGGAGAGGGAAGATGGTGGTGATCGATGCTGCGACGACCGGCCTCCAGGAGTGAGAAGATGCTCATACTACGGGATATAAAGAAAAGACATGGTTTGACCATGATATCGGACAGATCAGTCTGATAAGGTTAAAACTGCATACTGGTCGTATGCATCAGATCCGTGTGCATTGTGCGTATCACAAATATCCTGTCTTGGGTGATACCGTCTATGGGATAGCGAGTCTCGCTCGTAAGATGGAGAAAAAATATGGTTCTATGAGACAGCTCCTCCACTGCTCGACCTATAGCTTCGTCGATATGCATGGGAAGAAGAGATCATGGACTGCTCCTCTGCCCGAGGATTTTCAGAAAGTGATGAAGACGAAATAAGAGAAAATATTTATGCTATTTGATCTTCGAGTTGTTGTAACTCTTCTTCGGTTTGTGCTATAACTTTTTGCTCAGCATCTTCTTTTGCTTTTTCTAAGTCTTCAGGAGTCTCTACTCATGCGAAGAGAGTATTCTCATTTTCAGTATTTTGTGTTTCTAGAGTATCTGGTGTCATAGGATTGTTATTGACGAGCTAAAAGATTAATGAATAGTATAGTCAGATAGATTTGTTTTGCAAGAGTTTTTGTAAGCGGTTATTTACTCTTGCAATCCCTAGGAGAGATAGATATAGAGAGTGTATGATAGCATACAATCTCATAGCATTATTTGTCCCCGTTGTCCCTACACCTCTGATGGTGCTAGGACATTTTGCGGTGAGCTAAGATATCTACTTCTTCCGTCCATTATCGATCCTATCACCTAAATCATCGGTCAGATAGGATTTTTTTATCTTCTATTTTTTCTCATCATGCATATACAATTTATCGGCTATGGCCATATGTGATCCAGTATCGGATCGCTGATCCAAACTCAGGATAGTAATGCCCAGCTCTCTATCACGACACAAGATCGCATCGAACGTAATACACAAGCAGATATTATCTTCCTTTGTGTCAAACCTCAGCAGTTTGCATCACTCGATCTTTCGGTCTATGATACGAATATGACCTGTGTCTCTATCATGAATGGTATCAGGACCGATGGTATCGGACACTTTCATCATATCATTCGTACGATGCCAAATCTCTTTGGTGAGGTCAATCAAGGTATTACCGGATGGTATGAAAAAGGAAATTGTGCTGACTCCATTCGTCAGTATGTACAGAAGATTTTTACCAATTCGGGGATTATTGTTCAGTTGCAAGAGGAAATAGATTTCTCTGCATTTACTGCTTTCGCTGGTTGTGGTCCTGCGGTCGTCGCATACATAGAGCAATACTGTGGCGATCACAATCGTGCTCAGATCTATGAAGATATGAGAAAGGCTGGCATTGCTCTATGATTGAGTGATGCACATGTGGCGATGATTATCAGTAAGTTACGTAGCTGATTACCACTGTATCTCGCGAAGCATACTATTGGACACGAAGAGCTCATCGATAAAGTATCATCCAAATGATGATCGACGGAGGCGATTATCGATTATTTTCGTATACATCAGTTGGATAGATTATTACAAGAGCCATATACTGACGCTATCGCTACTATCATTGCTCAGGGCATATTGCAGTGAAAGA
>CAZBFX010000148.1:0-1975 GCA_964491325.1 uncultured Candidatus Peribacteria bacterium | reverse complement strand
CACTGATCATCCCTATCACGAACATATCCACCAGAGATCATATAACGGAGCAATCTCCGCCCCATGACGCAAATGATCACCACACAGATCTCGTCCCACCGGTGATCGTCATCCACAGTCTAGACCATGAGGCAGACCGCAGTCATGACCGAAGAGAGATTGGGGAGGAAGGAGATAAAATCAAATATAACAAAAAGAAAGAATCTGACTCAGTGATGGGTTGGATTTTTTGTGGAAGAAAGATTAATATCAAGTAGAACTAATATTCTCATACATAAAAGGACATTCTTCTTTTTTTAGAGATTCTATTATATCTTCATCTATATCTCTTATATCTATTCTCTGCTTTAAGTCTTTAGGCCTTAAGAAACATTTTATAGATTCCAGATTTCAATAGAAGTGTCTTTGAGGAGCTGTAATATCCATATCTAATTTAAGATTATATACTATGTTACAATATTCTATAATTTTATTATATATTAAGTCCACATAATTATCTCATTTAAAATCTGTCATAAAGTCTCAATGTTGGATTTTGTGTCTTAATCAATTAGCTCAAAAAACTTTACCATAACACTCATTTCCTAATATTTTCTTCATCACTTTAGTATTATAAGTTCGATAGGATCATTTCTCTCATTGCTTTTCTTCTTTTCATGCCAAAGCCTCAAGAGCAGAACACAAGAGAGAAAGCTTAGCATAATAGCCCAATGCATTATTACATGATTCTTGCATATACATCAAAAATGGACTATCTTCAAATAGATCTTTTGTCTTATTATAATTATCTAGTTCTTGTTGCATAAAGTACAATCAACAAGGAGCATGTTCAGAAATCTGACTCAAATAAAAAACTTTTTCTATATTACCATTTATTCTTTGAATTAAAAAAGACTGATCTAAAAAACTTATATAACATTGACTAGTGAAAGACAATCTTTGGATAATTATATTAAACTCTCTTCTAAAGGTACTTAATGCATCGATAAAACTTTCCGAATCAATTTCTCTTTCTACTATTCGAGCATCTCCCTGTGGTCAATCTTCCATATTAAACAATCGATTTGTAATTTTATATCAATCTATAATTATTTCAGGAAAACACAATAATATCAAAGTCTTAACCTTATATTGTATCCTATATGTATTCATTATAACTTATAATATAAATTTTTTCTAAGCAACCTGTTGCCTCCTCCCATACAACCTATAATATGCTCTAAAGGATATCATCTTCTGCTGTTGCTCATCTCGAAGATGATGCCACATACAACGCAGACTCTGACGGAAGGTCAGCCTATTCGCGACTTTTTGCAGAAGCGGCTGTTCACGGAAACAGCGTGCTAGCTGATAACTAGGGACGAGCGAATTGAGATGGTGGATATGATGATAGCCGATATTGCCCGTGAGTCGATGAAAGAATCTCGGCAGATCATAGAAACTACTTCACTGCACTGCTGCACGGACATATTCTCGTTTATCTTGTCGAGCTTTGTAAGTCGCTTCATGCTGATGCTGGATATAGAAAAACCATATCGCTATTGTCCCGAAGCAGAGGAGTACAGGAAACTGTATCATAAACAATGCTTTGAAACCAATGATCCATCACAATCAGCCATAGAAGACGATCAACATAAGATTATGATATATGAGCGATATATACTCTTTGTGTCGTCACTGGAGACGAATGAGTGGCAGACGATTGTGGATGAGGATATATCGCAGAGGGATGATAAAGAACATCACTGGTGCACTACGAAATAGGCGATAGCCTATCTTCTTCAGAGGAGAGAGCTTGCTATATTCTTCCACAGTCAGTGTCTCAATATCACCGATATCACGAAAGTCTCGCAGTATAGCATTGTGATTGTGATGAAACTCATGACCTTTCGCTCGATACTGATAGGGCATCCAGGTCAGGACACTTGCTATCTGTCCGAGTAGATCATTTATCTTATTCGACTTCGTGAAGGAC
>CAZBFX010000147.1:0-2002 GCA_964491325.1 uncultured Candidatus Peribacteria bacterium | reverse complement strand
AACCAGAATGAATAGAATACTATGCATCACAAGCAGCCATGAGAGAAGCAAAAGAAGAAGTATGAATAGAGAGTGGTGACATAAATTTACTGACTGTAAGTCATGCGTGAGCCACAGTAGAACGAGACTTATACTACTTTGTACTAAGAAATTGTACTTTTTGAGAACAAGAACTAGAATCGGGTGAGTATATCACGTATAAATTTTACTCTTTAGAGGAAATAATTTCTCTTTGCTTATCGTGAGAAGTGAAAGAAGACAGATCATGTAGTATAGTCTTACAATTTTTGCATAAAGAGTATGGCTTAGTATGTACAATGTCTACATAATTATCCACGACTAAAAAATAGCTCAAATAAAGGGTTTATCTCTACAATCATGTACTATGACACTTAGCATCCGATCAGACAAGATCATAGCAATGTCAAAAAAGATGTCAAAAAAAGAGGTACTTTTCTCCATTGCTAGTCGATATAGTCTCTGATTCTATAGAAACAATAACTGTATCAGCATCTACCCTGTTAATAACAGGACGAGTGGTATAATCAGTCCAAAAGATTTCGATTTTGAGGAGAATATGAAATATGGGAGAGAATGCAACGAAAATAAAAGTTTCCTCTCACAGTTTCAATTACTCTTCCAATCTGTCTCTTTACCTGCATTCCATCACTTTAGTGATACGGAGGGGTGTGATTATTCAAATCATGTCAGTACTGCCAAAAACTGCTATCTCAGCTTCCATGCCACAGGTGGCTGTGAGAATATCCTCTATAGTCTCTCAACGAAAATCAATACTAACAATATCTATAATTCGATGATGTCATGGATAGACTGTCAAAACATCTATCAATCACTAGGAAGTATAAAGTCGATGAATATTTTCTATTCGAAGTATATCATTAATTCATCGAACATCTGGTGTTCATACAATATGGTTAATTGTGAAGAGTGTTTGTTTTGTCACGATCTCGAACATAAAAAATACCATATCTCTAATCAAGAATACAGTCAGGAAGACTATATGAAGCAAAAAGCGATCCTCCTGCACGACAAGGACAAACTAGCAAGCTCATATGATCAAATGGTCGGCATCCAAGCAATCAACTATGCCAGCAAGTGATGTACGGGAGATTTCATCACGGATAGTCACAATGTCGTGGATGGATATCGGTCTCATTTTGTAAACGAAGGAGCTCATGTTTTCTTTTCATGACACAAAAACGGACTGACAAATGCGTATAATGCAGTCATTACTTCCTGATGAAGTGATTACTATAATGTCTGTGCTATCGGATGAGACACCGAGAGAGCCTACTGTAGCATAGCATTGAGAAAGTGTTTTGACTGCTACTATAGCTACTATCTCGAATGATGTTCATTTTGTCTTGGCTGTATATGATTACAAAATAAACAATTTTGTATTCTTAATAAACAATATAGCAAAGAAGAACGATACGAAAAGGTAGAACTCATTTTCTGACAAATGGAGATGGAGGGAGTGTTGTGAAAGTTCTTTCCCTGATCTATGTGTCCATTTTACTTTAATGATAGTCTCGGCTATATACTTGATAGTTCGATCACCAAAGAGCAAGCTCTAGCCAATGGCCATCTTTGGAGAGACGAACCCATACCAGCCAATGTCCCTAGTAATACAAAGATTATCTCAACTAACGAATTACACAACTATGAGGGATGGAAAGATAATGAACGACATATTGATCCCGAAATCCTCAAAATCATCATCCAAGATGAACAATGAAACAGTTATCGTATCATGCCCATGGAACTAACATTTTTACAAACACATACACTTCCTCTTCCGAGAGAACACTGGGCAGTAAGGATGAAAAAACATTTCAACAGATAGTGTTATACTCTAGAATCTATAAAAAAACATCTATCAAATATAATAATTTAACTATAACTCCTCCAATCATGGCTATACAATCCTCACTCTTCTCGACCATCACCCCACATCGTATCCTCATCATAGGAGCGATGC
>CAZBFX010000146.1:0-2043 GCA_964491325.1 uncultured Candidatus Peribacteria bacterium | reverse complement strand
TTTTTTCCTTGCATTAAACGATGAGATCATTACGATGATCTCATCTTTTTTATTTTCATTTTTTGCTTGTTATGAAGCTTCAAAGTCTTTTTACTGCTATGTTGCATAGTGTCTGGTTTCGTCTGATCGCATGATCGATGCTTGTATGAGTTGTTTTTCTCGTATGATATGAATCCTATCATGCATATATGCTCAATCATACATATTACTTTGATATGCTCGATACGACCAAAAATCGAGGCATCGTATTTTGGATGCTCGTCTGTGCATGTATACCTGTCGGGACGATACTTCGATCATGACGCTTGTCTCTCAAGTATGTTAGTATCGCTACTGTTATTGCGTTACTTCTCTCATGACTTATTCATAGCTCCTATAAATGAGGGAGTGTCTGATGATGATGGATAATACAAATGTTTTATACTATCATATTGATTATATTTATATGACTGATGTTGGTAGGTATATATACTGTAGGAGCATGGTTCTATGAACGTTTTCTATCCAAGAAGATCGCGACTCGATATGATGTACTTTTCGTGACAGGTATATGACTCTGTCTTTTCCTTTTGCTCAACTATATTCTCGTTTTGTCGCATCTCTTCTATCCGATTGTTGCACGAGTACAGCTATGAGGAGTTATCTATCTCATCTATACAAGACGAGATCTCTGTCAGAAAGCATCTTCATTGCTCGAACCTATAGCTGATGTATTTCAGAAAGAAAGTATGTGGAAGTGGATATTTGTTGTGCTTTTGGTGATTAGCTTTGCCTATTTCTTATTTTGATTTCATCTGTCTTTCATCCCGTACTCGACCGCATGGGATGCAAATCATGCCTATATGTATATTCCCAAAGTATGGGCAGAGAATCACGGCTTCTTCCGAAAAGATTGACCTACTTCTGCTCCATATCTCTGGATGATCTATATATCCTATCGATTCTCACTGATGCAACCATTATCGAAAGTACTCGGTTTGGCACCTGATACTGTCGCAGTAGTGCTAAACTTTATGAGCTGACCATTGGCATTAATCTTTGGGCTTGGTGCTTTGCGTAAAGTTAGTAACTTTTTCCTTCCTTCGTTAGTATGATGATGAGATGCAAAGAATGATGTCACTCTGACACATCTCCCATTTGCGTTGGGATGGATGTATTTCTTGTTATGGTTGATGAGTGGTATGGGAGCATTTCTCGTCTTTGTCGACAACAAGACAGACCTCGGTGTGATGGCATTATCCATGGTTGCATTGATGGGTTGATTTCTCTTTCTCAGTAAGACGGGTGACACCCATACACATCACAATGCTACACATGAGAGAGATACGACTATATATGCTATCTTATCGTGAATATTCTTTTCAGCAGCAGTGATGGCGAAGCCGACAGCTTTCCAAGATGTCTTGATCTTCGGACTCTTGATGGTTGCATTGCGATGGAGTCGAGTCGGTGCGACATGATTGTTCTTTATTGTACTCGGTGCATTTGCTAAGCTGAAAATTCTTGGTATCGTATTCTTTCTTACCCCTGCGACAGGTAGCTTCCTCATCCTCATAGGAGTGGCGATATGTGTCCTTGCAGTGATTCTCACTCTGATGAAATCATCGAGATCGGACAAAAACTTGCGGTGATGGATAAAGCCAGTAGTTATACGATGAGCAACTATTCTCGTATCGCTTATGATAGTGAAGTTGCCATATCTGATACCGAGTAGTGTCATCAATAACACATTGACGCCGACAAATGTCGTCAAATGACTGATCATGGGATATAATGAAGATAATAAGTGAGATACGACAACAGTAATTGATGAGACAGTGAGACAGTGACACAGTCCCTTTTTGCTCGCTGCAAATGATGAGGTAGCAGAGATGCTTGTGACACAGATGCAGGGTAATAGTGGAGAAGTTTCCGTATCACCTCTCTCTCTTCGTCCAGAAGCATGTACACTGAGCAATGCCGGTCTGACATCTGACACACTTATGGATAATCTCCCTGAAGTAGTAGGATGAGGTATTGTCGAGGATCTCGGGAGATATATAG
>CAZBFX010000145.1:0-2075 GCA_964491325.1 uncultured Candidatus Peribacteria bacterium | reverse complement strand
CACCTCTCCAGCATTCATTATACGATGAATACTTCATACTAGAGATGCTGGTTCGGGTTATTTTCATAACACGATGGATAGACTATAGCGAATCTCTTTGAGCATTGCAAGGAAAAATAACATGGCGGAGATTGGCGAGAAATGCCAGTATACATGCCATTCTACAAAATCATAGAAAATTTAAGTAAGTGACATAATTTCATATTATGATATAGTATTATACTAAACAACAGACAAATAAAAGTCAACAATAGAAACTGTCAGAAATGGCAAATTTTAGCATATTGGAGCACTTTCTGTACAATAAAAAGAGAGAGTTCTCATAGTAAGTGATTGCAATAACAAGAGGCATATATTTTACTAGCATTATATCCATGAAAGTTCTTTTCCCTCGTCACATCAAAAAAGGCCTCTTGGCATGAATACAATTCACCTTCTGACCTATTACCGTAGGATTGTGGCAATTGTTTGTCTTGGCACTGGGGGCTGCATGAGCATTTGGTGTGGCTACCTATTTTATGCAAAACAACTACAGCAAAGTATTTGCCTTCCTTTTTGGTTCTCCAATATTTCTCTTAGCTCTTGGTATCGCATTCTTCTCTATCTCAGAGATGGGGCTCCTACAATTTGTTGTCAAACTTATCAGAACACACTTCTTCGATACAACAGTAAAGTATCAGGTCAACATGACTAAAATCTACCCAAGCGATCTCTTACTCCTCAAACGCAAAGGCAATGATAAGACTGATATCATAAGCTATAAAAAATCACAAGCAACTAAACCAGGCGTGACCGCCAGTCAGGAAGATAGTTTGTTGTAGAAAACGCTATGAAAACATTAAGTCATTAAAACATTAAACATTCTTGGTTTTAGTTTTTGTCTTAGTCTACAACCTTATAACTTTATAACCTTACGAACCATTGTGCAACTCTCTACCGTCAAGATATCCAATCTCCTCTCCTTCCCCTATGTCGAGAATCTCACCACTATCGATGGTGTGAAGTTTCATAATAGTGAATCGGGGGTCATCAACATCCTCATCTGACCAAATGGGTCGGGCAAATCCAATCTTCTCGATATCATCACAGCGGTATGGAAATATGGTATCAGTAATGTGTATACACTTAGTTCTGAAAATAGCAGAGATATTATAAGACAAAAAAAAGATCCTGACCATCGTCTTAGTAAACATCGTATCACGACAGATAAAGATGCCTATGTCTATATGTCTGTCTTACTCCA
Organism: uncultured Candidatus Peribacteria bacterium; assembly: GCA_964491325.1. Lineage (GTDB taxonomy): Bacteria > Patescibacteriota > Gracilibacteria > Absconditabacterales > Absconditicoccaceae > Aalborg-AAW-1. Next base: position 832 of record CAZBFX010000145.1, on the reverse strand, counting down.
TCAGTATGATTTTGATAATCTCGCTTTCGTGAGTCGCAACAGTGATAAAATCAATAGTATCATAGAACAATATAGCGATAGTTCCGTACGCTTTTCGTCTGCCGATATGAAATCACTTATCCTCTACAATAAGATCCCTCTCTACTGTCATATCGATATCGACCATCATACTATCATCCTCAAGAGACACAAACTCGATGCGTGACTCCAATTTATCTATGACTATCTCCAACACTTCGAACTCATCCAGCATTGTATCACGATCGCAAATAGGATGGAATCATGAAAAGAAAAGCGGTATCCGCTTCGCAATACCTTTGCCATCATAGGATCACAGAGTCGTAGCAGAGATGGGGTTTCGACTACACTACCCAAGCCATTGCGTTTTTTTCTCAATAAGTATGCTCTGTATCAAGAAAGTGACGCTCTAGACATATCTAGTGATAGACAAGATTCTCATCACACAAGTAAGGCGGAAGGTTTTCTCACATCAGTCAATGAGACTCTCTCTCGCTATGTCGCACTACACATATGTCTCGATGAACGAAAAGACAATCAAAGTCACACACTCGAGCATATCCGTTTCCAAGATCGTGATGGCTACTGTATAGGATATAATGATCTCAGTTCTGGGGAGCAATCGTTTGTCTCGATCATCCTCTTACTCTATGGACACGATCTCTACAATGGGATGATGATCATCGATGAACCAGAAATACACCTCCACCCACAATCACAAGAACTCTTCGTCACACTGCTAGAAGAGATGAAAACTAGACAAAAAATGCAATTCATCATCGCTACCCATGCACCGAGCATGATCAATGAACAC
>CAZBFX010000144.1:0-2146 GCA_964491325.1 uncultured Candidatus Peribacteria bacterium | reverse complement strand
AATCCCCTTGCACAAAGATAGCCTCTTCCTTATACTCGTATGAGTGTAAGGATTTTTTATTTCTATTTTTGTGTACTACTCTCATGGCAAACATCGATCACGCTCCATCCAAGTACATGCTCAATCTCCAACATGTCCTCTCTCCCTTTGCTGATGAGGAGAAGAAAGTCGTCCATGGTCTCGTCGAGATCAATGCTCACTCGATCAATAAATACGAGTTTATCACCGAGACAGGCCAACTCAAACTTGACCGTGTCGGATACTCTTCTCTTGCCTACCCTGTCGCATACGGACTTATCCCACAGACCTGGGATCAGGATAACGACATGCTCGACTTCGTGATAGCAAATGTCACCGAACCTCTCGTCCCAGGATGTCTCGTCGAAGCTCGTGTCATCGGTGTGATGAAATTCGAAGATGGCGGAGAGCGTGACGACAAGATCATCACTGTCCTCGCTGATGATAAGCGTATGAATCATATCACTACCCTCGCTGATCTCGGTGACCATCGAGCGAGAGAAGTAGAACACTACTTCGAATTCTACAAACATCTCAAAAAACCTGGTACATGTAAATCACTCGGTTTCTTCGATACCGATGAAGCGATGCATATCATCCACGAATGTGCTCAGAGATATGATGCGGAATACAGAAACAAAGTAGTCTCATAAAGGAATCTTTACTCACTCCTCTCCTATGATCACAAAAAAACAACTCGAAGCTATGTCTGCACATGACATTATCAAAAAGATAGATTTCGAAAAACATGTATTCTGACCAATAACAGCGGGACTAGCCTGTATCGAGACGAATGAACGAGAATACTGTCTCTCTCGCAAAGACGAGATCATCGATGCAGTAGATATGATGAAAAAGAAAGAATGATATGACTGTATCTTGGTCTCTATCATAAATCCCCTAGAGAAAACCAATATGACTATCGTCGCTGGCGAATCGGAAGAAGATATGGTGCACAAAGCGTTTAGGATGACAACCGATCGTGGGATAGCCGATCTCGACACTCGCATCTCTCGTAGTCAGCACATCATACCACTTATTGAAGCGAGTTTGTTATAAGATTTTATGTATTTCCTACAATAATGCCGACCATCACTTCTTGATCCGATCGGATCGATATCGATGCTCTCCGATCGTGACTTGCATTATATGAAGTGAAGAAACTACTAGGAGAATCTGTCACTCTCTGCCTCTCGCCCATTTTCGCTCCTTCGATCACTCCATCGATCAAAACATTAGTTACACAACGAGAGAAAAAATATCCCATCACTCGATGACATCCTAATGAATGAGCAAAGCTCATCCTTGTTGATGTCTCTGACCATCATTATCTCCAACACAAAGCTCATTATAATCTCGACAGTATCGAAGAAATTTATGACCACCATTTCGAGTCGGTAGATTTTCGAGAAGCTAAGATATGAAATAAAGCTCATATCGAATCAGTCTGATCATGTACAACTCTTATCGTACAACTTACCATAGATCATGGCATATTTGATCAACTATCTAATGAGAGTATCGTCGGTCTCAGTCTCACGACTGTCTCTCATACACTCAACTTCCAATCATCCGTCACGACTGAACACGATAGATGAGTCTACGAAATACTTTATCATGAGATGAAAAAAAGATGACTATGGTATGATACTCTCGTAAGTGATTATTTTATCGAGCTAGAGCAACATATAGTATCCAATATCACCGAAGCATTCAATAATGATACAAAATATACTATGAAAATAGGAAATATCTTCTGTTCTATTACACAATGTGAAGTGCGAGATGGTCATACATTTATCAATAAGCAAAAAGACAACATAGAAAAACGACTCCAAGGACTCTCAAAGAATAACCACGCTTTTCTCACAATTATTAGCATCAGTGAATGAAAAAATTATATATTCTCAACCGATCCTCTGATACAAATACAACTAGCAGAAGTAACAGGATGAATGCGGGAAAATAATATCCTAATAACAAACAAATTATGGATGAGAAAAGAGCTCGTCAGAGAACTCATAAAACATAACCAATAATTTAACTGCAACTCCTCCAATCATGGCTATACAGTCCTCACTCTTCTCGACCATCACCCCACATCGTATCCTCATCATAGGAGCGATGC
>CAZBFX010000143.1:252-2153 GCA_964491325.1 uncultured Candidatus Peribacteria bacterium | reverse complement strand
GCGGTATTGAGAGATCAATTGAAGGAGTTGAGGGGAGATTAATCTGTTATTTCGATATTTATATTTTTAGCAACTAATTTTCTCCATTTGCTATGCATCAAGACGATATAATAAATCTCATAGATAGTATTAACTGGGTGGATTTTGATACAGTTTATGGAAACGCTAGCCCTATGATACCTCAGTATCTCAAAGATCTATTCTCTTCAGACTGACATTTAGCAATGAAGGCAAGTCATGAATTATGGTCTTCTTTATGTCATCAACATGTTTATGTTTCATCGGCTGCTTTGCCTGCATACGATATATTTAGGTTTGGTTTACTTCATTTACATGATGCTATAAAAATAGAATTACTAGATATTTTCTTAGGCTTTACTGTATGTACTAAAATAGATGATGAAGAATCTTTTAAAAGAAAGATTTATGAAAAGTTATTGCAAGACCTTCCTTTATTTCAACAGCTAGCTAATCATTCTCATGAAGATATATCTTATTTTGCTCAGAAGATTTGTGATTATTTAGAAAACAAAGATAGAGATACTAAAGATATAGTTTTAATTCATAATTCTCGTGAGAATGGTACAGGTGGGGGAGAGATATCGTCACTATAAGTCGACGCCAGAGCAGGATCACATCTATGAGGTGATCGGGATTGCCAGACATAGTGAGACGAGAGATGTCTTGGTCTTGTATAAGCCGCTCTATACAGAGGATGCACCGAGTAGTGATCATGCTGAGACGATGCAGGATTTCTTATCTGATGTGGGAGCTGATTGTTGTGCTCGTCCACTGTCGATGTGGGATGAAGAAGTCGAATGGGAAGGGAAGAGGGTTATAAGGTTCATAAAGTTATAAGGTTTGTAAGGTTCTTTATTGTTTCTTGCTTTCATGTTGCAATGATACCCTGTGTGTAGTTTCTGTGGATCGTCCTCTCTGCAATGGACGGATAGCTATTTTGATTGTGATGATTGTCAGAAGCGTAACTTCGTCAATGCATCAAACGGTGCATGATGTTATATCTATGATGATCAGTGACGTATCTTGCTCGTACAAGTAGCGAGAGAGCCTCGCAAAGGCAAATATAAAGATGCATGATGATTTGCTGATGTTGGTCTCGATGATTCGTTGGAGGGGACAGTACAGAGAGAAGTGAAAGAGGAACTCTCGATCGATCTGATTAGAGAAAAGCTTCATTACCTTTGTTCTCGATTGGAAGTGTATCGTTATCAAGAACGTGATGTGCCAGTGATGGTGGCACTCTTTGTCTATCATCTCCCTGAAGATCAGAAATCACTGATCGTATGCAATGATGATGTCGCTGGGTATCTTCGAGTTAGCTCAGACACCTTTGATCCGAATATCATGGCTACACCACAGCATGCGGATGCAGTCAGGAAAGCTTTTGATTTTGTGAAAAATACTTTATCATAAATTATTTATATTGTCGTTTTTCTCTTATGCTTGACCGTCTCTTTTCTTTTATCGCTATGACGCAGCAGCTCAGAACTGTCGAGAGGATGACATTTATTGCTTGATCAGACAGATTGGAGAATGATCTGGAACATAGTTATCAATTGACGATGCTTGCATGGCTGATTATGGATTATATGAAACTTCCGCTTGATAAAGATCGTGTCCTGAGATATGCTCTCGTGCATGATATGGTCGAGGTGTATGCTGGCGATACCAATCCTTGGGATCCAGAACTTGTAAAGACGAAAAAAGAAAGAGAACATTTATCGTTTCTGAAGCTCAAAGAAGAATTTGCCGACTGAACAGATATGTTTGATTGCCTTCAGGGTTATGAAGAGAAGATTGACGATGAAGCGAAGTTTGTCTATGCTCTGGATAAGATAATCCCCGAATTCAATATTTTATTAGATAACGGCAGATCTTAT
>CAZBFX010000143.1:0-242 GCA_964491325.1 uncultured Candidatus Peribacteria bacterium | reverse complement strand
ATTTTCATGTTACTCGTGATTATCTTATTGTTCACCTTCATAAAGCTTATATCTATGAACCTCTCAGAGAGTTAGTCGATACGATGATTGCTGAACTCTATAAACGTGACGATTTGTTTGAGGTCTAGGATTTGGTATGTTAGAGATTTGTGGAGTTGGTTTTTAGTTTTTCTCGATTATTACTATGTCTCAGTGTGTTTTGATTACGGGTGCAACATCAGGTATTGGGAAAGCATGTGCTC
>CAZBFX010000142.1:311-2177 GCA_964491325.1 uncultured Candidatus Peribacteria bacterium | reverse complement strand
CCCAATCAAGCAAAATCACCGCCATCAACACTTGCAATATTATTATACGACAAGTTCAAATAGGATCGAGATGTATTACCTATACTGAATACACCACTAGCTACTGTGCTTATTTGATTACTATTAAAATACAACAACTCAACTGATGTCAATCATGCTAGATCACCAAGATCGATACTTGTAATATTATTATCTGAAAGAAACAAATTATTAACATTCGATAAATCAACAAAAGAACCACTAGCTATAGTCGCTATATCATTTTGACCCAAATACAACTCCTCGAGAGATCAGAGACCAGCAAAATCACCAACATCCACACTCGTCAAGAGATTATTGGAAATGTCTAAATATTCCAGATTACTTAAATCTTGAAATGATCCACTCGCTATAGTACTTATATCGTTATCGGAGATCTCTAATGAATCCAGATTGCTCAAGCCAGCGAAAGAACCTGTCGTAAGCTGAGTAATAGAATTCCCAACCAGTCCGAGCGACGTGTTCGAAGAAAGAGCAAATGAACCATCAAATGCACCATCAATATTTTGGATATTGTTTGCATTAAGATTTAAGAGTTCTAATCATGTGAGATTTGTAAATACACCAACAATATTTTGAATATCATTATAAGATAAGTCCACAGCAATCAATTGTGATAGTCATGATAAAGAACCACTTGCTATACCAGCGATATTATTACCACGCAGACTCACATCCTGTAAAAACGGTAGATCATCAAGCATACCTGTCGATATAGAACCAGAGAGGTTATTAGATGACAAGTTGATCGTAAGTACTACTCATCCAAAACTATTAACTCCATGCCATGCTGCGACAATTCCCGTGTTTCACCAGTTAGTATTAATTGCCCAGTTATCACCATCCATCGCATTATAGAAACGAAGGAGTGCTTCACATTCAGAAGTAGGGATTGCCGTAACTCCCGCACATGATGCAGCGGGATTAGTAAAGTTTGCATAACTCACTGATGAGTATGTAAAGAAACTAATAGTGAAAATGAGTCAAAGTAAGATTCTTTTAATCATAAGAAGAAAAAAGAAAGGATAAAGAAACATACTAGAATAATAAGTATTGTATATGAAAAGAATGGAATGATTGCAAGGTCTTTTGAAAATATATTTTATTTATAACTCGAATTGCAACATGAGACTTCCGAAAAAGTCGAGATAATCGTGTAGAGGTTATACAATACTTCTCCACTGTTTATACTCTCTCCATAGTATGAGTAAGAAAGCGATGCTTAAAAGTATATCAGCGATATTACATACAAACAATCATGGCACGACAATAAAGTCCCTCACTCCATCATACAACATACGATCGATCCCATTACCAAGCGTCCCTGCCATGAGCAAGACGAAGACCATGTCAGAGATATGTCTCTTTGCTATCAATCGTATAAATACCCCACAAGCAATAAGTGTCAACGGAATCACGATCACATATGGCACTCCTCGTGAGAATGAGATGCCCGTATTGAGGACTGGTTCGACTAACCACAGCGACATTCATCGCTTCAGATCATACCAAAGATACTTACTGACCATATCGACAGCAAGGAGAGCAATCACGCTTAGCGAGAGAAAGGATATTTTTTTTAGCATACTCTATCATAGCCGAAGTCGAGGATACTTGCAAGAGCAAGATGTCATTGCGAGGAGGAACGACGAAGCAATCCATAGTAAAATAGATTGCTTCGTTCCTCGCAATGACATAAGTTCATTACTTTCCTTACCGCGTCATCTCGAGTGAAGTCGCAAGGTCTCGCGAAGCGAATGCGAGATCTCATTGCTAATCTTTCCCTCTCTGAGATCCTTCAACTCCACTTCGTTCCGTTCAGAATGA
>CAZBFX010000142.1:0-301 GCA_964491325.1 uncultured Candidatus Peribacteria bacterium | reverse complement strand
ATGACGCAAACAAAAAGCTCTTTCGAAGAAAGAGCAATTCATCATTCATAATCTATAATTCATAATTTCCTACACTCCCACCCTATAGAATATCTCCTTATCGACAAGTTCTCTCTTCGTTCCTCGTTTGAGAGCAGAGATCTGTTTGATGATGGCGACCTTCTCGGGTGTATTGACGACTGGTTCGGCATACGGATTGTGCATATCGATAGAAAACGGTCTCGTTGGTTGACCATTGACCGATAGCGTCAGGACTCCTTTACGAGCATCGATACCGACGAGATCATTTTTATTAAACTCA
>CAZBFX010000141.1:0-2189 GCA_964491325.1 uncultured Candidatus Peribacteria bacterium | reverse complement strand
TGATCTTTTGCCTACTTTTGCATCAAGGCAAAAGTATGGTCTCAGCGAAGCGTCTTAAAAAAAGACATACATTAAGGCAACCGCTCCTGCTCCAACGACAACAAACGATGATCTGCACTCTCGACCACTCTAAACAAATCATTGGGATCTTCTGTCCTACTCCTCGTGGGGAGAAACTCCATACCACGATGATAAGCAGCCTTCGCTGGATCGATCATCAGTGCGGTATAGAGATCCTTCGCAGAGACAGGGACGAGACCGCTCTCGGTGAGTCATGCCTCAGCAGCTTTCGTATCGATGAGCTGTATCTTGGTAGCAGTCAGAGCGAATGTTCTCACTCTTCTACTTCGATTATCAAAAATAGGTCATCCACCAGCTCATTCAGCAATACTATCAAGCGGTTTATTGGAACAAAAAGACTCTTCATCTGATTCCTTAAAATAAGGATTTTTAAGAATATCTTTACATGTCAAAGCAGTGAGATAATCAAGATCTATGAAATATGTGTCATTTTTCGGATATATATTCATAATCCACGCATAAGTCCTGATCACAGATCAAGACGATGCTATAGTATCAGATCATCAAGTTCTCGATCATCCCAACAATGTTGATCTAGAGAAATAACCATCATCAATGACAATATCGTTTCATGAAGAAATTTCTATTGTCATGACATCACCAGAGAATACTTGACCAGTCGTGAGCACATCACCACCAGTCGATATATCGACACTATCATCGACTATCACCCCTCATGTACATCACGAGAGCAAACAACAAAGAACACACAAAGAGAAAAGATATTTCATGATCGCCAGATAGAAGATATAAAGATATCCATAGATACAGATAATTCTTCACTATTGCAAGGACAGATTTCCTCTTGCAAAATACTCTCCCTCTTGTTATACTGACAGAGCCTTATTGTGACATAATAAGATGTCTGACACATGCCTTATCTTCATACCAGTGATCGTTCAGAGCGATCCACAGCATATCGTCTCTCATACTATGTCTTCTATGGCTATGTGAGAGATTTTCTTTTTTTATTGATAATATAATTTGAATGGAAAATGTTTTATCTGAGTTAATAGACTGAATAAAAAACAGAATAACAAGTCCTCTGTTATCTACTTTTATGATTAGTCGGTTATTATTTAATCGAAACTTTGTCTATACGATGCTTTTTGTGGATGAAGGCTTCATCTTTCAAAAATATGGACTATTAAAAAGTGAATACCTTTCAAACTTATTCTACAATCATGAACTCATCACAAAACTTATATGATATACACATTCGGACATATGGATAAGTTCGCTAAGAATAATTATAAACTTTTTTATACCATCTTTATCAGACATATGAATTAGTAGTTTATCAACAGGAATAAGTTTTCTTATACCGTTACTTATTGTTATGGTAATTTATAAGATTATCTACCCTGTAGAAGAATATGTATATACCTTAGACCAAAAACACTTACGAAATAAGAAATCAGCACAACAAATAGAAGAAAGTAAATTCTTAGATAATGCCATATCGAATCACAAAAAAAGAAATGATTTATCCAGCTTAGCAAAAAAAGAAAAATTAGAACCCGAATACCAAGCATTAGTAAAATCATATGAAGAAGAATTTCAAAACAATTTTGAAAATATACGATCTCATGTACAAGATGCGACAGAAACTTGAACCCAAGTCCCCAATAACATATTATCAGCTGCTGCCATTACCTTCTTCGAAAGGTATGGTATAATTATGAAATGAAATATTAGCGATCTAGGAAAAATACATCTAACACAAAAATGAAGAGATATGGTAGATTCTAAATGGTATTTCACCACTTAAATAAAAAAAACTTTATAACCTTACAAACTTTATAACCTTATGACCTATCAAATCTCCGATCGTGAAGCTCATCGACAGCAATACTGGCTAGCACAACAAACCTACGCCTTCGATCTCCACGACGACAGCAAGCCTGTCTACTCTATCGACACTCCTCCACCCACCGTGTCAGGTAATCTCCATATTGGTCATATCTTCTCCTATACCCAAGCGGAGATCATCGCCAGATACAAGCGTATGACGGGGCACAATGTCTATTACCCTATCGGCTATGATGACAACGGCATCCCGACCGAGATCCTCGTCCACAAAGAGCTCGGTGATACCGCGAAGGATA
>CAZBFX010000140.1:475-2191 GCA_964491325.1 uncultured Candidatus Peribacteria bacterium | reverse complement strand
CTTTGCTGACGGATGACTAATGTATACAGGAGAGATATGAGTACTTCAGCAATCACCACGAAAGCGATACCATTGATAAGCACCGCATACTGCATCTGTATATCAACCAAGTATGCTATACCGAGAGCCATCTCGATACATGGGAATAGCCACGCATAACCAGGGATCACACTAGCCAGATTATACAATTTAAAGGATCTGACAAATCATGGAAGATCAAAAAACTTCACCATAGCAAAAAGAAAGAATCGGACACCCATGAAGACCTGCATCCACACCATCCATGATCATCGTACGAGTGGCAATCATAATAATCCATGGACAATAATCTCCGTCAGTGCTATAACACTGAGCATCAACACTATAAGAGGAGTATATACTTTCATAAACAACATAAGACTAAAATAACGAAAAGAGGGAGCAAGCCCCCTCTATTTGATGTAAAGAGATTAATTACCACAAGAGCATCAACCACCACCATTACATTTGCAACTACCACCACAAGAGCCTCAGTCAGCACAATTACAATTTGCACAATTACATGTATTCATAACAATAAGGAAATAAGAGATAAAGATACCATAACCTATGGTATAGGTAGTATAATGAGAAAATACCGAAATGCAAGAGATTTTTAGTCTTTTTATTTCGACGCGATCGTCGTGATCCTCAACAACTCATCGACAAACTTCTCCGCTTGCTTACCTGATCACGAGAGCTCTTTCTTGCCGCAACACAGCATATGATCACGGATGATCAGCTCATTAACCTTCTTCAGGAGGCCGATCGTCGCATTTGTCTGCTGGACGACATCGGGACAGTAGGCATCTTCATCGATCATTTTCTGGAGCTTCGCTATCATACCAGCTACTTTTTTGAGATTGAGGTGGAGTGGTGCTTTGATATGGGAGATCATAAATATATTATTAAGATAAAGAAAGATTATTTTGTTTTCGAGATCGTTTCTTATCAAGTCAAATAGAAGTCTTCTCAAATAGTACTTTATCTACTAAGTCTAGAGAAAAGGGACTAATATCATGATAAATAAATCATCATCTATGTTTTCCATGATATTGATCAAGATGTATTACTACTCATTTCTTCTTAATGTAATAATCAATGAAAATAGCGTAAATTTCATATAACTTTCTCTCTCGTTTTATCTTTCTTCACTTGGTAGATATTATATCATCTTGTTTTTTATCATCCCAGTGTATTTTATGGTCAAATCAATATAATATATCAGTATCTAATATTAATCTATCTAAAGCGGTATTTCAATGATTATCTTTTTTATATACATCCACTCATTTATCAATAAGATATATTAACATATCTCTATATTCTCTAAAGTCTTTCTCTGATCAATTGACATTAGCAATAAGTCATCTAATAAAATCATGAAAAACAGGCGTATGCCATGTATTAAGTTTACCGCTATCAATAAAATTGATATCAGCACCATATTCGATGAGTAATCTAGCAATAGCTATATCATCTGTCTTAAAAGCAACCTGCAATGGAGATTGTCCATCATCACACTTTGGTGGTGACTTAGCAATACAATTAGCCAATCCTTGCTCTTGTTGAATATATGATATAACTTTATTCACATCTCTTGCTCTTATTGCTTTAAACAGCACCTGCATTATGATAATAAAAACATGATAAAGTTTTCAAAACATTATATCTCACTTCCCGACCACAGCTCTGCCT
>CAZBFX010000140.1:0-416 GCA_964491325.1 uncultured Candidatus Peribacteria bacterium | reverse complement strand
GTGCTCTCTATAATACTCTAATCTCTGCTCTAAGATCGCATCCTGAGGAGAACTAATCTGACCAGTCACTCATCCTGTCATCTCGACCGATCATGAAAGGAGAGGCATATCTTCTGATAAAGCCGACGATGGAGTCTGCTGTATATCGTGGACAACCTGCTGTCACCACTGAGTCTGCAGAAATCCATACCACAGTCATCATGCGATAAGGATTATAATCAGATATTGGATAGTTTTTTTACTACGGCTACGATGATACATAACACAATAAAAAATAAAACTTAGACTCTATTAATGTTTATCATTATTCCCGTATCCATATCAATACTAACATAGCTCACCCTGTCTCTCGGTGCAGATACTGCATCCTTCGCATATCTACGAAACCATGTCCTCTGTCTCTTCGCATACTGCAC
>CAZBFX010000139.1:0-2195 GCA_964491325.1 uncultured Candidatus Peribacteria bacterium | reverse complement strand
TCATTGTGAATTGCTCATTGTGAATTGCTCATTGTGAATTGCTCATTGTGAATTGTGGATTCTTTATATCTTCTCTTCTCTCTGCTCACCCGTCTGGAGATTTTTGACGATATAGATTCACTTCTCTTTCTCTCCTGGTCAGAATATCACGACATATGCACATCATTTCTTCGATGCATACTCTATCTGTTTACCAAGCTTCGCAGCTATCGGATAGAGTTCGCATATCTTGCCTGCTGTAGTGAGCTTGCTATAAAGAGCTAATGTCTCTGTCCATGTCTCAGAGAAATGTGCCAACATATATGACTCTCATCAGACCAAACTGCCTATCTTCTCGATCGCCGAATAGACGAATCTCCCGAGACTCGTCCCCACACCACTAAACGACTGCTTCGGATCGATGAAATCAGTTATCTGATCATATCTTCCTCAGGCAGCCAGCGATCCCAGTGCGACATCAGTCTTTTCAAATCGTTCGCAGACCATGCCTTTGTAATAACTATGTCCTCTCACGATACAGACATCATACTCATAGGGAGTGCCAAGTGCATCCAGTCACTGCATGATCGCAGACAGGTCATCATATCATGCGACACCTGCCAAGACACTCGTATCTTTGCTATCGATCAATGCGATGATGGGAGATGCTTTCTCGACCCCGATCAGATCGTGTATTTTGTCAGCAAATGTCTCTTTGCCAATCTTGAAATAATTATCAAGTAATCATAAAACAGAATTGATCTGACTCTCATCGATGCCTATGCTACGCAACCATGCCTTAGTCACGCCGACATGTGAGATCTTCACAATACGATCGATCGTGATAGCAAACTGATCACAGACCGCTTGCATCGCTTTATCCATTACGGCAATCGTCTCGATATCGTATCGGACACCGACATTGCTCTCGGCAGGCCACACCGCATCGATATCAAACTGCCGAAACTCCTTAAACCTCCCACGCTTGGTCCTCTCACCTCTCCAGACGGGTTGCATCTGATAGCGGCGAAAAGGAAAAACAAGATCATTTCTATGATCCAGGACATATCTCGCAAGCGGGATAGTGAGATCGAAATGCAGTGCATAATCTTTGTAGTCTTGTTCTCACTGACTCACCTGAGCCAGACCATAGAGACCATAGACTTGCTTATCGAAGATATCGCCACCTCTGGAGAGGATATCGACTGACTCGACCGCAGGCGTCCAGATATGATCATAGTTGTGTTGCTTGAAAACAGATGTGATGACCTCAAGGATAGCATCAAACACTTTCTGTTCTTTGGGATTATATTCAGGAAATCATCAGGGACGGTACATTGAGGAATGGTAAATGGTAAATTATGCCTGCCTGTCGGCAAACAGGAATGTTGAATGTAGAGAGTATATCTATTTTGCGTCATCCTGAGCTTGTCGAAGGATCTCATAGCAAAATCTTACAATACAAATAATCACTGTCTCACTGCCTTACTGTCTCACTCTCTATGATATCGTGCTCGAAGAAAACTATCCATCACCACAATATCACTCTCTGACCACGATGCGACCAGCTCATCTGTCAGCGTATCCAGTCAGAGACGCTGTGCTGCTTTATCAGCTAGCGGAGTGAGTTCTGTATCGACATCTCCTAGACTCATCCACTGCTCAAGGGAGATTTCTCATCTGACTAATTGATCAAAATATGAGAAGACCCATCCTCGAGGGTGGTAGGTATATACAGTACTATGCTGCTGCTCGATGATCGCATCAGCGACACGATATCGCTCATCAGTATGGATGATATCGTTGATATCCAAGTAACTGGCAAAAAGCTGTCTATAGTCGAGAGGAGAGGAGGACGGAAACATAGAGTATATAACGATACAAAACAATACATATCTATACTAATCTTTTATAGGATAATCAAGAAGAAAGAGTGAGAGAAAGAATCTTTCACTATCTATTGACTTATCATATATATATCAATATATACAATATACCATAAATTATGGTTCGGAGTGGTAAAGGGAGCGAGATCCCCCTGGCTTGAGGATTGGTACCCTCATCAAAGTCGTATTCAGCTTTCTGATTACAGGCGACGGTCTCAATTATAAAAAAGGTGCTCGGGCGAATACCCCGACACCATTTTTTTATTCTCAAAATATCTCACGAGAGAGGAGTTTCCTCCCTGATAAGGGCCTCTTACTCGAGGTAACGAG
>CAZBFX010000138.1:0-2232 GCA_964491325.1 uncultured Candidatus Peribacteria bacterium | reverse complement strand
ATATCTTTGCGTAGTAGTGTGCAGATGTTGCTTGCACTTGACCGAGAGTCAGAAAATGATCCATCAGGATGGCTATAGGTCATAGCATCGATGATATATCATTGCGTCGTCGCGAGATCACGCAACTCCCTCCTGGTGAAAAAGTGATAGACTCTCTCGTGTACGATGTCTTTTGTCGTGTTGTGAAATGGTATAGTGAGTGTGTTATATTCATGACGACCAAAAGATGTGATAGATTGGCCGAGAGAGCGGAGAATTGCTTTCCAGTATTTACGCATCATCCGATAGGATCGAGATCGATCGATCGTGATCATCACCCCGCCATAACGGAGGATGCGATAGACTTGTTGGAGGAAGTATTCCCTGGTCTCACGATCAGGGATATGATGAAAACTAGCGACACAAATGATGACATCGACACTTTCGCTGGCTTGCTCCTGGACATAACTCACCATATCATGCTGGACTCGATGCTGGTCAGGATGATTTTCTTTTGCTCTTGCCAATAGTTTGGACGATATGTCGACACCTGTATAGTGATGTGTCTCTTTTTTAAAAATTGTATTGTCTGACAGAAATCATGCTAAGCGTCCATCACCACATCAGAGTTCGAGGATGGAGATTTTGGATTTTGGATTTTGGATTATGCATTGTGAATTGTGAATTCTTAACTCTGCACTCTGCAATTGTTTTCCTATTCGTTCAAATTCTGGTCGTTTTTTTTTGCGAGTATGGGAAAATTTCTCCGCATGTGTATCGTAGCATTGTTGATGAAGATCGACTGTGTGAGCGTAGCTATACAAAGTATGTTGTCGTAACATAAAGAGAATCTATTATGTATCATAGATATTCGCTACTGTGACTGCAAGTGATTGTCTCGGATTCTCTTGCTTAAAGAGATGTATCCTTTGCGACGAAGATAGCGTTGACGGCTTTTTGATATTGTTCGTGAAGTCCTTGTGGCAGTGTCTGTTGAGGGATAAAACCTATGATGACTTGTCTATCGCTCGTCGACTTCGTCATTGTATCATTCATATTGACGATCCTGGTCGTCGCTGTCCACAGTCATGCGTAGTTCATATCGCTGACGATCATCGTCTTGTCATTTCGATTGACAGATTCGACATAAGCGACATGCCCAGCATAGCCATATCATCCTGTTCATCTGCCATAGACGACGATTGCACCAGCTGAAGGTGTCTTGGAGACCTTAAATCATTTTCTCACTGCATCGTTGTACCATGCGATAGCATTACCTTGCAGTCAGCGAAAGCGTGTCGTCTCATTAATCTTTGGGAATGCCCAGAGTGCTCTATGAGCGACATAATAGGTACAGAATCATGGCGACATACCATTGTTTTCTTTGAACCTATAGACTCGTGTCTTGAGGATGCGAGGATTATTGGATAAGATATCGCTACTTTCTGCAGTAAACTGCGGTGACCATGTCGATGATGTCCTTGCGACGAAGGTAATGATTGTTTTCTTGTCATCGCCAATGAGTCCCATGGCTTGTCCTTGGTCTCTTGTTATAGCAGGGATGAGGATGGGTTCTCCGGGGACATACTGATAATCAGGGTCAGATTGTTTATTATTTCTCATCAATGTCGAGAGATCGAGATCATAGTCACGAGCAATCTGTGCCAGCGAGAGGGGATGGTCTCTGACGATGAGGATGACGCCAGGGACATGTGAGATGAAGATAATACGACCATTATAAAGCTCTTCATCACTGTGGATGCCATTGAGTCTCATGATATGTTTTGGATCCATCATATAGGATTGGGCAAGTGATGTGATGCTGTCGCCATCTTTCCAGACATAGAGAATGAGCGATCTGTGTTTGAGATCACGGATATCATTTTTATAAAAGTACACCGTCGCAGTATTATCTTCTGCTCTATTATTCAAAAAGTCTGCACTGACACGAGAGTCGGTATTGCTTCCCTGTCACTGATAAGGATCGATGAGGATGATGGTAAAGCATAGACATGCCAGGATGACCATGACATCTTTTCACCATTTTATTTTTCGATGTTGTCTGAGGACATTATATCTCATAGCGAGATTATTGACATAAATTATGATCTATATATAGTAATTATACTCAAATATGTTCCAATGTCAATACTTTGTCATACATGCTCTCTATGCGTATTGTCTTCTATTTTTGTCGATATATAGTATGTATAGAGAAAAACTCCTTCTTTTTTTGCAAAATAGTTTTTTTTC
>CAZBFX010000137.1:0-2233 GCA_964491325.1 uncultured Candidatus Peribacteria bacterium | reverse complement strand
AATCCCTATACTTAGATCAGACATTGTTCTTTTATATCGTATATTCTTATTATCATGGCACAAACAGAAGCACTTAATAACAATGAACAAGTATTTGATCCAACAGATCTTGATATTGATGAAGCTGAACTTCTTGAAGGAGGAGATAATAAAATAGAAGAAAGTATAGATTCTTTTATCAGTGAAGATGTCAGAGAACGAAGAAAACAACGATTAGAAGATGATATTGCAAGCAAAAGTAACCCTTTTGAATTATCGGTTGAACAGTTAAAAGCAGAGCAAGATGAAGCAAAGAATAAAATATTAAAAGAGGCAAAGCCATATGCTATTAAGTCTTGATGGGATAGAGCATGGAAGCCAAAGCTAGAAACAGTTGAAACTCCCTATCAGAAAGGTCTTTATGATGCCTATATGAGAGATGTTTTAACTACAGAAGGTAAGATGCCTGAAAAAGATTTTACTTCTTATATTGATTTGCTTCTATCTGGCACTACAAATCCTAGTGTTTATAGCAGTGAAGTATATAAAAATCTACAAAACTTAAGAAATAGTTAATATTCTACTATCCCCCATCTCGGGGGATTTTTTTATCATCACCAAACTCT
The DNA here is from genome assembly GCA_964491325.1 of uncultured Candidatus Peribacteria bacterium. GTDB lineage: Bacteria > Patescibacteriota > Gracilibacteria > Absconditabacterales > Absconditicoccaceae > Aalborg-AAW-1. The sequence continues at coordinate 1,628 of CAZBFX010000137.1, read as the reverse complement.
CTGTCGAAAGCGTGACCACAGATCACTCGTGATCTCTCTGGATCATCATCTCTGGGTCGGAGCGATCCATGTCTGTGTCGCTCTCTCATAGCGGAGAGCAAACATCGGATTAGATGATCTGCTCTGTTCTCGACCATTGAGTTCACCAAATCTCAAGAAATCAAACTGTATATCTCATCATGTCGTGACTGCAAGGAGATAATATCCCTGTGCGACGCCGACTAGACGCTGATAATCAGCGATCGCAGTATCTCCGCTGATGAGCTGATCGAGTCTATGTCCATCAGGATAGAAGTTTATCGCTACCGCCCTATCCTGAGCATCTCGTATACTCATATACATCTCATAGTAGCCAGTCTCACCACGAGCGATACCCCTCCAGAGGAAACTCTGCAATGGCTCGGGCATGACACGCATATTGCTGATATCCATCACATTAGCTTCTACGAGTGCTTGATCAAATCTCTGACCTGCTCGGGACTGAGCGACGAATGTCCAGATGATATATGCTGTCGTGAGCAGGATACCGATGACGGTCAGATATATCTTTTTCTTCCTACCGACGATGAAGGTGATGATCCGTAGGAGGAGGATCGGCAATGTCAGCCATGGATCGACGACGAAGATATTGTCTCGGCTATAGGTCGTCTCGATGATCGGTGTCAAGAGACGTGTGCCATAGCTCGTCATCGTATCTATCAGTAGATGTCAGCAGATGATGCTCACAAACGATGCGAGTGATCGAGAGAGCCATCGACGAGTCTTCTGACGAGGATAGGATCTCGTCATCCGCCATGCACAGAGCAGAGCGACAGGTATCGCAAACCATATCGAGTGCATCACATCTCTATGAAAGAGAAACTCACTGACCTGACTCGATCGAGGTATGATCTTGCCGACGAAGACATCCAGATCAGGGATATTGCAGATCAGAGCTCCTATGATCAGTGGCGTATTCGCATGATAGGGTGGGATAGATGCTATACTAGTGTCTTTGGGGCCTGTGACATCGAGGATGAGCTTAGTAAGCCATCCACCAATGATTCATTGCGTGAGAGTATCCATGATGTATGATGATGAGACAAAATATCGCCATTCTACTGAATATATCACGCAGATGCAAGCGTATTAGACGTTTCTGTATCATAAGAGACGATGAAGTCAAATGCTTTGCGGGATGAAGAGGGTAGTGTCTTGAGATGAGCGATCGAGATAGAGTATTGTCTTGTGTTGAAGGGCATGCTCTCGTATTATCAGAGAGAGTTTTATGCCATATCTGTCAGATGAATCACTCTCCTCGACTAGCACAACTTCGTGATCGTGATCCCCATATTCAGCTTCCTCTCCAGCTAGAGACTGATGTCTGTATCGTCGGAGCAGGGATTGCTGGTGTGATGACAGCATATTTTACACTGTTGTACGGAGGGCAGCAGGTCATACTTGTCGATGCCGAGAGGATCGCTCATGGTGCGACAGGACATAATGCGGGTCAGATAGCTCCGTATTTTGAGAAATCATTTGATGAGATAGTCGCTCAGTATGGGACAGAACAAGCTCATGATGCACAACAGGCTATCCGAGATGCTCGAGATCGTCTGCAGGAGATTGTTGATCATGCAGATCTCCAG
>CAZBFX010000136.1:0-2325 GCA_964491325.1 uncultured Candidatus Peribacteria bacterium | reverse complement strand
TGTGATGGACGAGGCATTTTTGCATACTTTTTTTGCTGGAAGAAAAAAGTATGTCTCCATGCAGGCGAAACAGACAAGAAGAAGAGTCTAAAAATCCCTCGACAACGATCACCTTTTTCCTTAGTATACAAAGAAGAGTTTTTGCTTTAGCTTTATAGTTTCGCTCTATCATGTTTTCTTGACTAAAAGATATCGCCAGATGATCATGGTTCTACTACACCTACAAGAAATGGAAAGCACAACTTGCTGTCCAAATCTACGGCAATCCATCTAAAGACTTTTTTTGTATTGGCGTCACAGGGACGAATGGGAAAACAACGACGACCTTTATGATCCATCATATCTTCAATTCGCTTGTCGATAAATCATTTCTCCTCGGGACGAATGAGATCAAATACGGTAGCGACTCGGAACTCAATACATCGAAAATGACATCTCCCGATCCCATGATCATCCAATCCCTCCTAGCCAAAGCAAAGACTGTCTGATGTAAGATCGCTATCATGGAAGTAGCGAGTCACGGTATCGATCAGCATAGATACGATGGTATCGACTTCGATATGGCCATCCTCACCAATATCACCGAAGAGCATCTCGACTATCACAAGACGATGGAGGCATATTCCAACTGCAAGAAGAAACTCTTCACCTCTGTCCTCAGTAATACCAAACCAAATAAACTCGCTATCCTACCCAAAGACGATAAGTACGGTAAAAAGTGGATTGAAGAGTTGTGATTTGAGAGGATGACGACATACAGCATCCTTGGCTGAGGGACAATCAAGGCAGATAATATCCAGTATTTCGCGGAACATACCAGCTTCGATATTGTTTCTATGGGACAATCATATCCGATCACAATTCCTATGGTCGGCATCCATAATGTCTACAATACTCTCGCAGCAGTCAGTGCGGGACTTATCGTCGGACTCGATCTCAATGCAATCATAGCGACCTTTGCGACATTCATCCCCCCACTCGGTAGGATGCAACGCATCATCCACAACAATGTCCAATACTACATCGACTTCGCACATACACCAGACGGCCTCGACAAGACACTGTCATTTCTCTCCAGTCTCAAACAACAACAAGGATCAGACTTGCCTGCCGGTCAGACAGGAAGGCTCATCTTGCTCACTGGTGCGATGGGGCAGAGAGATAGATACAAAAGACCAGAAATGTGAAAGATTGCTGACCGCTATGCCGATCTGATAGTAATAGCTGATGAGGATCCATGAGAGGAAAACAGACTCCAGATCATCGCAGAAGTCAGAGAAGGTATAAAGAGACAACTCGGTGATCGCCTCTATATCATCCCTGATAGATCACTGGCCATCAAGTTCATCACGGAGATCGTCCAGCCAGGAGATATCGTCATGCTTGCTGGTAAAGGTCACGAGACCGTCATGTGCATCCCCTGAGGCAAGATCGCTTGGGATGAAAAAGGGATATTAGAGAGCTATTTGAAATAATACTATAAGAAATTTAATTGTCTCACTGTCGACTATTAACTATCAATCTGTAACTTCTCCACCAAGAAATGCATCATATTAGCGACAATATGACTATCGATCTTGATCCCAAAAGGGATATCGTCAAAGATCACCATATAGACTGCTTGTCATGCGATGTACAGATTGATCGCTGCATTGCCAGCAGGGAGTGAGATCAGCTGCTCCATATCACTCGACTTGACGAGATGCTCCATCAGATGCACACCGTTTGCCAACAGGATATCGGTCAGGATATGTTTTTTTGCTAATTTCTTAAATATATCCTGACTATAATCAGCCAGCGTCTTGGGGACAATACCATAGCTCTCGAGGGTATTGGAAGCGATCACGGTGATCACACCATATCATCCTGCTAGCGTCGTCTCGTACAGGTCATCATAGAAGCGTTGGACGCCGATCAATCCATCAAAGAGCGATATCTTGGGAGCAAAGGAATAACGCTGACTACTCAGTTGCTGGAGAGCGAACTGGATCCTCGGTAATTGTTCGTCGAGAGATGTCAAACGCTCTTTCTCTTTGCGTATCATCTGCGGTAGCATATCCTGCTGTGGGATGAAAAAATACGCCACATCACTTCTTTTCGTCTGAGCGACGAGTCACTTTTGTATCAACTTTTGGATCACTTTATAGGTGTGGGTTCTTTCTTTACCGATCTCTTTGGCTATCGCTGATGCAGGTTTGGATCATGCGATATACAGTGCCAGAAACACCTCACTCTCAAAAGCGGAGAGTCCAAGGTTTTCGAGATAGTGGAGAATATCGTCCTTAGTCATACGAAAGAAAAGTGTGTTATAAACTTGCTGTGAAA
>CAZBFX010000135.1:0-2347 GCA_964491325.1 uncultured Candidatus Peribacteria bacterium | reverse complement strand
TTCATCCCAACTTACTCGTGACTGTACTACTATGATGTTCATGGACTCCTCTCACTTTCATACAAAAATGCTCCGCAGTCATCGTAATAGCGACATCCTTCGTCCCGAGAATCTCCTGAAGATCGTGATAGAGTGACATCGTCAATCTCTCCTGTGTCTGCGGTCTACTCGCTCGTCGATTAACGAGTCTAGCAAACTTACTCAGTCAGAGAATCTTGTCGGTCGGGATATATGCGATATGGCAAAATCCGATGAAGGGCTGGAAGTGATGCTCACAGAGCGATCTCACCGCAATATCCTTCACGAGGACAATACCATCATAACTTCACTTCTCCGTATTGGGAAATGTCGTCATCGTAGGCTTTTCAACGAAGAGTCACTTACAGGTCTCACGCATAAACATCCTCGCTACTCTGTGTGGCGTATCTTTGATATTCGCATCAGCGAGATCAAGTCAAAGTGTCTGCATAAATCATGCAAACTGCTCCGTCAGTATATCGAGACGAGGATCACTCACTGGCATAGAAAGTATTCTTACAGGTAAAATAAATTAAGCTTGCAGTATATAGAAAGAAAACAGAAGATGCAATTGCTTTTTAATATTAATAATCAAGCATTCACCATTTATAATTTCATCTACCCCCTCCACAGCACCAATTTCTCCATCGCATCATCCTCTGCTACTTTATTCCAATGCTCTTTGCCACAACGCAGACAACGAAAGAGGAGTCTCGATCAGCCTGACATCTTGAAATCTAACTCGACTGGCTTCATGATCCCATGACAGTCCGTCGCCCTCTCACCAGGCACCTCACCATCGACATGCAGTGAGATGAAACAGTGGGGACAGTGATTGCGACATGTCTTCTCCGCCGGTCATACGTCACGACCACATCACACACACACGAATGACTCATTTATCTTCTTCATAGAACAGTAGAGTACTAAAATTCCAACTCACTAAATTACTAAATATGCCATAATGCCGTGTCACGCAGGACCACTCTCTCAACAGAAAAGTGGAAGCCCATGAACACATACATGCCCAAATATCAACCTCCATGTGCAGAGTATAAGAGAAATATAACGCCCACATGATCACGAACACTACAGCATACTAGATACAATAATTAAATACTGTCATCATTACAAGAGCAAAAAGACCGCATTTCGTAGACGAACAGGCAAAAAGATATATAACTCATTAATGTCAGATATTCATTCTTTTATGTTTCTCTATCACTATTAATGGATCCTATACAAACCACTAACCCACAAGACAACCAACAAGGATGAGGATTTGTCCCATTTGGAGGTAATCCACCGCAACCACCGGTCCCTACGCCTGTCGCACCAGTCTCTATGCCTGATCCGCTCGATGCACAGTGAGGGATGCCCCCATTTCATTTTGATGAGAGCGATTTTGTCATACCGACGAGCACTCCTCCTGCAACATCTCCTGCGGATGCATCAGTACCGTTCGGTGGTGTAGCTGCACCTATCCCTACTATCATGACTCCTCCTGTCGTAGAAGAGCAAGCAGTCACAGCGACTCCTCCGATCCTAGAGACCATAACCGTAGACACGACGAGCCCTTTCGCTCCGAGACCTGATCTAGAAGACGACAAACCAGTACAAACGACTGTCGAGACACAGACATGAGCAGAGCCATTTGCGACGACGACATGATTTGATCTCCCGTCATTTGATCCTACGCGGACGACATCTGACACGACAAATAACGATGGCTGACCATTTTCTCTGCCAGTCCAAGAATCAACAGTCATGACAGTCAACGAGAGTGATACAGCATGATCATCCTTCGAGCTTCCGACTATCGAGCAAACTCCTTCAGCGACAAACGATACCGATACATCGTTTGATCTCCCGTCATTTGATACCACACCGACGACATCTGACACGACAATCCCAGCCACTACCGCAAACGCATCATCAGTTGATCTGACGAGTGTAGAAGCACCTACCCTAGAAGTTTCTCCTATCGTCGAGATGCCCGAGATCGAGATGCCAACGATCGACACAATAACAGAAGAAAGTCTCGCTAGAGATACAAGTAATCTCCATAGTGATACTCCTCCGATGCCAACAGCTCCGATGTCTGAAACTAATAATAATAGTGAAACAGAAAATAGTGATAATATTCTCACAACAGAAGAGAATTCTTCCCTGACAAACCTACCTATCAGCAGACCAGAGCAAAGTGACCCGCAGGGTAGTGAGTTTGTATCCAACACCACAGAATCCCCAATCTCATCAGCATACTCCACTTTCGTCGAGAAACTCACTCAACTCCTCGATCTAACCAAAACCGAAAGCATCTCTCTTG
>CAZBFX010000134.1:0-2365 GCA_964491325.1 uncultured Candidatus Peribacteria bacterium | reverse complement strand
AATCTCCCTGAAGTAGTAGGATGAGGTATTGTCGAGGATCTCGGGAGATATATAGGTTTCGGACAAAGAGTCTTTACTGACCCATCGACACGATCAGCCAAAGAGAGGAGCGAATATGGCTTTATTCGTCTTGGCTACCCTCTGCTTCGTCTTCTTTATCCTGCTCCAGCGTTAGGTCAAGCTCCTCGTTGTTATGGATCTGATGAGTTGGCGTTAGCATTATGTCAGGACCCATCATTATTGGTCAATGTGTCGCCCGATACGCTTTCTGATCTACAACAAAAAACTTCTTCATGATCGCTCGGTAATGAAGTGATCGCTCAGCTTGTGAGACGTCATGATCGTCTCAGAGAGACATCCACATATCAGTCAGATCTTCCTGTTTTTATTACTGATATACAGAAATCTCTCAACGATTATATGCAGTCTCGTATTGTGCAGGTGTCTAGAGACAATAATGGGAAAGTATCTATGGCGATTCCTTATGGTATGCTCACGCCATTGAATGTGATCTTTAATCGATCTTTACAAAATCTCAGTTCCTATTATACGGATATCGGCTTTGTGTGGATTATTTCTCTTTTGTTGCTCTTGATTGGTTTGGTATCTACAGCTATCTATCGTCGTTATCAGCTCTTTGTATTGCATTTGGTGACACTCTTTGGTTGGATCATCCGATGGATGATAGCAAGTGGTATCATCTGGTATGCAGTGGGTATCGTCGCATGGACGCTCTTTACGAATGCATTGTATATGAGTTCTCTGTTGTCTGCATATCGTCATGAGAAAATATCATGAAAAAGTATTTCATCTATCATACGATCTCTGCTAGCACTTCTCATCATCTATGCTTTCGTTCAGACGCTCTTCAATCTTATCAGAATGGCATCACAGTGATGAGAATGACCGTTTACGTGGTATAAGTGATCCACTGGCAAAGAACAGGTATTCACTATCAATCCTCAAGGGATTGTGCCACAGGAGAAAGTATCATCATTTGGTTATGACGATGTCTTTGCTCTACAGTTCGGCCACTACAATACATTTATCAATGCAGTAGCACACAGAAAGAACGAGGATGGTATCCTGATAGCGGGTACTTATTTACAATACTTCCTCCCCAATCAGTATAATCTCGTAGGCGATGGTTTGCTTACATCGTTTTGGCAACGAGGTGCGGGTGGTGACACCTGTCGTCTTGCTCTCAGATTGAGAGAGAAGAATATAAAATATCTTGTTATCGATCCAAATATAGGTTCGGTCGTTATGGGTGGCGGGAATGCTTCACTATTTGATAGATTTCTTGCAAAGATAGATCCATCAAACAATAAAATTATCACTGACTGAACGATGACGATGCTCTCGAAAATGATCCGTGATGGATATCTGAGACTTCTCTATACGAATAATCTCGCTGCTAAATATGCGTATTCTGTTTCTGATGCAGATATGCTTGATGCTATACAATGATTGTCTGATACCTCGGCTCGTGACAGACTTAACCAAAAGTTTCAGTCAGATGTAATCTTGTTGAGAGCTAAGATGGCGATATTGAGGTTTTTCCCACAAGAAATCAATGATTATATTCTTCTTAGTTCATCAATCTTTAGACAAAGATTAAGTAATCCACAGACATGAATTGCAGATCTTGCTGATGCTATCGGTAAGCAGATACGTCTCGACGAATTGGTACAAGTCGTCGCTCTGATGCAACAAGATGCATGATCCTTTGCTTCGAAAGCGTCGCAGATCGATAGTGCACTGACCAATGATGAGAAGACGGTATTGGCATATTACCTAAATATATCACAATGATTGCAATCAAGTAATGCATCACAAGCAGAACAAATGCTTACGAATATTCTACAACAAAGTATAGGCGGTGGCAGTCAGTTAGTCACCTTTGAAGCAATATTATAACTTCCCTAGTGCTTAGATAATGTATAATTTCACACTTTATTCACATTTTTTTCACATTCGCTTGCATTCACTTGTTATTTAACTATTATCCAATCACCTTTTTATATTTTTTTCCTATACACGTATGAACACTAAATCTCTTTCTGTACTAGCTCTCGTTGCTCTTACTACTCTCGTTGCTGCTGGTTGTGTTACAACAACTACAACTGATGAAACTACTATGACTGACACAGGTGCTATGGAAACTACTACAACTACTGACACGACTACGCTTACAACAGATGATGTTACAGCAACAGACGATGGTACTATGACTGCTGATGAAGCTGCTACTGCTACAACAGACGACGCTGCTGCACAATAATCTTTCGTTGGTTATTTGTTATTTCCTTTTTGTATCATGCAATATCTCTACCGTATTATCAAAGCAATATATTTTGTCTTG
>CAZBFX010000133.1:0-2406 GCA_964491325.1 uncultured Candidatus Peribacteria bacterium | reverse complement strand
TGACGCTAATTTTATCCGACCTCGATATGCTATTTGACCCATCATAGAGTCAGCCGCATCCTACTTCTATGACTGCGACATCGACCTGTTGCAATGCGAAACAGAGCATCACTACCGCCATGGATGCTTCGTAGTAGGATGGTAATCATCGGGCAGACTCTCTCATAGATTCGACGAAGGGGAAGACTGTCTGACAGGCAGTCACGAAAGTATTCGTATCGACATAGTGATTGTCGATCTGTATCCTCTCACGGAAATCGATGAGATGAGGAGAGACATGGAGGCCAGTTTTGTAGTCGTGAGCGGTGAGAAGATGCGAGCAGATCGTCGCAGTCGATCATTTGCCCGATGTCCCTGCGATATGGATGACGGGATAGCTGTCTTGAGGATTGCCAAGCTTTTCGAGAAGTTGTTTCATCCTCTCCAGACCATAGGCTCCCATATGTCTGACAGTCTGTGTGTTGATAAGACTTGCGAGATAGGAGAGACAGTCGGCGTAGGTTGTAAGGTTCATAAGGTTTATAAGGTTATAAAGTTCATAAGGTTTATAAAATTCATAAGGTTTTGGATGCTATATCACCAACTCCATAGTTCGTTTAGATGTTCATCAGAGGAGATGAAGGTTAGAGTGAAAATATTTTCTATTCATAAGTGATAGTTTCAAAAATCTTTATTGATTGTAGTTTTTCAGCGAGTTTTTGTGATGCTGTATTTGATTTTTTATGTGTATAGAAAGCTATTTTACCTTTTTTGTGTAATTCACTAGCTCGTAACTGTACAGCTTTTATACCAAATCATTGTTGTCTGTATTCCGGTAAAGTAAATACCCATCATTCTCATGCTTTATCGTTTTCACGTGATGAAACGCAACATGCAGCTATTTCTTCGTTTTTCATTATTGCATAAATTATTGGGAATTTACCATAAAAAGAGCCATCGAATTTTCTGACTTCATCATAATTACTACCAAGAAATATTCTCGTATCTTTTGATTCTACTTTGATATTCTTTGGGAGAATATAAGTAATATAATGTCCATATTCTATAATTTCTGTATTATTTTTCAATACTTCAGATATCTTTTGGGGATTGCTGATAAAATTTTCTTTATCTATTGTATGTAGTTTATTGTATAAATCTTGAGAAAGTGAGTCTGCGTATAATATATATATCTGTTGATCAGTTTTCATCGCAATTACTTGGGGCGTCTCAAGATTATCATTTTTTTCAATATCAAAATGATCGGTATATGCTTTAATTATTTTATTCTCATTAATGATATGCAGTCATTCTAAGTTTAACTGTATTTCTCGGAGAATTTTTAGATAATTTTCTTTCATCTTGAATTGTTATAATAATAAAACCTAATTTTCCCTCTATTAATTTTTAGATATCATTCTGAGAGGATATTTGTAAATATGATCGAGTGGTGTAGAGTTGTCTGAAGATATGGAAATCATGTATCCTGATATAGTCAGCTCACTGGGTGAGGGCATAGAGAGAGGAGGCAAGACTTGATCAGAGTCTATCCTGTGGTCAGGAGTCAGGGTAGATATGTTTGAGAAATCACTTTCTCGATGGACAGATGTAGAGCGGATAGGGGAAGCGAGACTTGAGTGTGGTGGTATGATGGAGAATAGTGATGCTGTCATGATAGTCATCACTCACGAAAGCACCCATGCCTGGATCAAGGATAATTTGACTATCCTGTATGCCATGTGCTTTCATCGCTTGTATTCTCTCATCGAAAAACTCTGTGATTGTGTCGATGATATTTCATGATTGTACTCATGGCTTCGCTATGCCATCGGTATGTTGTGCGTACATGCAGACGTAGTGTATTGTTGGATTGTTTGCTATCACTGTATACATCTCGGGGTCATGGCGTCCACCTGAGACATCATTGATCATGATCGCTCATTGCTCTATCGCATATTGTGCGATGGATGCATGACGAGTATCGACAGCGAAGGGATAGAGAGGAGAGTCGGATTTTTTGGTATTGAAAAACGCTTGCAGACGTTTTCGTTCTTCATCCGATCCTATATCGCTGGCTCAGGGTGCTGTCGACTGAGCACCGATATCGATGATATCTGCTCATCAGGCGATATGTTCTGCGAGGGTGTCATAGCTGTGCATAGTCGCATTTCATCCATCGGAGAAGGACTCGGGAGAGATGTTGAGGATGCTGATGATTTTTGTTTGAGACATGGGAGTTGTCTATTATAAAGCTTATTCTTTTTACTCGATAGACGCTTCGCTGAGACCATACTTTTGCCTTGATGCAAAAGTAGGCAAAAGATCAAGACATACAAATCGAGACCCGTATGGTTTATTATTGATAGTTGAATCTACGAAGCTTACTCCTTGCCCTAAAGGGTCCCCGTCGTTCGCTGACGAGATAAT
>CAZBFX010000132.1:0-2447 GCA_964491325.1 uncultured Candidatus Peribacteria bacterium | reverse complement strand
AATTGTATCTATTAATATTTCTAAATAAAAATCAAATTTATTTTCTTTACAAATATGAAATACATTACAAATAAATCTCAAATTATCTAATAAACAATTTCTTATTTTACAATCTAAAAAAAAACTCATGCATATATATTTTTTTCTGGATAAATCCTCGTTAAGCATTTGAGAAGACATATAAGGATTAACAAAATCAGATTCTTCTTTTTCCATATTCTTTAATCTTTTATAAGAATTATGGAGTTTCAACGAAATGAAGAGAAAAATAGGAAACTACTAGAAGAGAGAAAGATATGTTTCGAAGATATTGTTGACGCTATTGCAGCATGAAATCTCTTGTTTGATAAAGCTCATCCCAATAGAGAAAAATACCCTCATCAATATGTCATGCTGGTAAGTGTCGATGCTTATCCCTATATCGTCCCCTATGTCAGACGTGAAAACATCTACTTTCTTAAAACTATCTACCCAAGTAGAACATATAAATCACATTTAGCTCATTAATTACTATACTTATGACCGTCTCTCCTCTCATCGATGAAGAAGATCTCATCGGACAAGAAGTACGAGAACATATCATCCAGTCTCATCCTATGCAGGATAAAGAACTAAAAGCAAGTAAAGAGCATCTAGGCAAGATAGCTCGTACCACTCTTTCGAAGAAAAAGATCCATATCGGCGTCACGACGCATGTCCTCAGTGGTATCAAAAAACTAGCAAACCGTAAAGGAATGCCATATCAAGTATTCATCAATACGATCTTGCATGATTATGTGCAAGAGAAGGCTGCTTAGATACTTATCGCTCAGTCTATCTGTCGGCAAGATAGTCGGTAATGATATTAAGAATGAGTTTTTTAAGTGGTAGATATTAATGCGTCCTCTTTTTTTTCGTCGGTAGTGGTAAGGTAATAGATTTATTATTAATGATTCTTCCATTTTCATGCTTTACTGAAAATGATAGAGAATCTACTTTTCATTCACTTCCTCCATATCATAAATCATTAACATATTTAAATGATCATCATCCATCTCCTCCACAATCTATAAGCACTGCATTACCATTTTTATCATACCCTAGAAACAAATAAGATTCATCATACCGTCACATAATAATTGAACCTGATTGAAGATTAATGGATTGAGAAGGATGATGGGGAGTAATATCTTTGGGTAAATTACATGTAAATTTATTGCTAAAAAAATATGTTGGTTCTATGTCAAAATAACCTCAAAAGGATGATGACTGATTAGCAAACATAGATGCCATATTTGCCACCACACTATCTTTAGTAACAGGACTTGATCGTAGCTGATTTGCAATTTCTTCTCAACTATACGATTTCATTTCTAGTATCTTTTGTGCAGGTTTCTCCTCTAAACACTGGGCTAGCTCATCTCGTTTTCATTGCCTGACGAGTTTCGCTAAGCGATTAACTTCCTGCTGAGCTTGTAATTGGTCTGTCTTTTCATCAAGAACATGTGCAAGAAGAGATGAAACTCTAGCATCAAAAAGTTCTTTTAGTTCTGGTTTGCTGTCCAAATTTCTAAGATCCTGAGCATGTAAAGAAGCCATGGTAAAAAGGAGAGAGATAAAAATCATATCCCTTATATGGAATTTCTATTGGTAAGTCAATACATTTACAGAAATCATAAATTGAATGTCTACTCTAATGTCTTCACCCCAATCACTTTCAACTCCTTCTCATCGATCATACTCGGAACACCCATCATGACATCTTGTGCACGACCAGATTTAGGAAGTATTACGGTGTCACTCTCTGCGTGTCTCTCGGAAACAAGATACATTGTTTCACATTATCTAGACCGATGAGTTTCTGGACGAATCTCTCGATACCGAAGCCAAATCATCACTCCTCGGGCATGCCGTACTTGAACGCATCGAGATAATGTTTGAGTCATGGATTGGTCGGATCAATACCCCTCTCGGTGATCTGTCTGACCATATTCTCATATCAGACTTCACGACGAGTGAGGGTCGCTATCTCTACCCCTCTGAAGAGGAGATCTGCTCTGTCAGCGACATCAGGATTTTCCGTGTTCCTATGATGATAGAATTTCGCATCCGCCCATGGAAATTCCGTGATGAAGATCGCTTCGGATCATCGATGATTTTCACTATATTCGCAGATGAACTTTTCTTCGGCAGGGATGACATCCAACTCATGTCTGACATCTTCTCCTGTTTGTTCGAAGTAGAGCTGATGGAGATCCTTAACGGTGATACGAGGAAATACATCTGCAAGAACAGGCTTTGACGATCCGAGAGCCAGTAGCTTCTCTTCTGATTCCGCTCGAGTTTTCGTGATCACTTCCTTCACCATTTCTTGTCCCATAGTGAGTATCTCATCCAGACTCTCTATGAACCCCATCTCCATATCGAGCATGAGTATCTCCGAGACATGACGAGAGGTATTAGATTTC
>CAZBFX010000131.1:0-2450 GCA_964491325.1 uncultured Candidatus Peribacteria bacterium | reverse complement strand
GCTTTCTTCTCCTCTTTGCGGATCTCTTTGTAGGCGACATTCTCTTTCTGTTCTTCTCGTGGACGGAAGGTATGTTCTACTTTCTTCTTCGCAAAGACTTCCATCCCTCCATCGGGATCGTCGAGGTAGAGTTTATTTGAGTGGATAGTCTCGAGCGATCCATCTTCGTATCTGACTCTCACACCACCTTCGTAGATCGAGATCGATCCAGTGATAGTATCACCTTTGTCGAGATCGGCGATCATATCTCATTTACGAGCTCTCTTGCGGATACGGAGATCATCCATATTGAGGAGTTTGGCTTTGGTCGGCGTATGGATCATGATAAATGGCTCTTCTTTGTACAAGAATGCTGTCGCAAGCTTATCTCACTCTTCGAGATCGATCGCTTTCACTCCTCAGGCAGTTTTTCCCATCGGTCTGAGATCAGAGGCAGGGAACATCAAGAATGCTGCCTTCTGTGTAACTACTCCGATCTTATCTGTATCGGATGCGGGGATTACCGTCAGGATTGCTTCATTTTTGCCTGGTAAGTTCATGATCGTCGTCGGGAATTTCTTGAATGAGAGGACAAGGTTTTTATCTATCTTCTTGATATTGTTATCGTTGGTGATGAGGAAGAGATGGTCGAATGGTGCATGGAGCGTATTAGCGAAGACGATCTTTCCTTTGAGACCGAAGTGTTGGATGAAATTGACTGGTGTACTATTGTATTGGAATGATCCGAAATCCTTCAATCTCTGGACGACGAGTTCACCACGATCAGTGATGACGATCATGTGGTCTTGGTTGTGCGTATAGACGAGATTGATCGTATTGTCAGGGATGATATTGAGTCTAGATTGATACAAGACTCTGAGTTCATACTGATCTGAGAGCCAGACGATGACATCTTCTTTGACTTTATCTGCTTCGTTATCGAATGCTTTGAGCGATTTCTTGAGATCGCCTGTCTCATCGCCGATGAGGATGGTTCTTCTCTTGTCACCATATCTGGATTTGATATCCAGAAGTTCTTCTCTGACGACATTGTCACGAACGACCGGATTAGCCAAGATCTCTTCGAGACGGGCGATTAGTGCCTTCTTCTCTTCGATCTCTTCGATGATCTTTTGGAGTTCGAGTCCGACGAGCGATTGTAACCTCATCATGAGGATATGCTCTGCTTGTGGGTCAGAGAAATCAAACTTTGACATAAGGCTATCTTTGGCTTCTTGTTTGGTGCTACTATGTCTGATCGTCGCTATGACATCATCGATGATGTCGATCGCTTTGCGGAGTCATTCGAGGATATGGAGTCTGTCTTGAGCTTTGGCAAGCTGGAAGACACTACGACGATAGACGACATCTCTACGATAGACGACGAACTCCGTGATGAGATCCAGGATATTGAGCAATCTCGGTTGCATACCTGACTCGACGAGAGTGATATTATTCATCGAGAATGTGCTCTGGAGATCAGTCATCTTGTAGAGCTGCGTGAGGATCTTCTGAGCATTCGCTCCTCTCTTCACATGGATAGCTACTCTGATGATGTTTTTCGCTGATTCGTCTCTGATATCGGTCACGCCATCGATCTTCTTATCCATCACAAGTTCGCCGATTTTTTCGACCAATGATGATTTGTTGACTTGGTAGGGTATCTCATCGATGACGATGATGTCACCGTGTTTGGCATTCTCGATATGGGTCTTGCCTCTCATGACGATAGGTCATTTACCTTTACGATAGACTTCGAGGATGTTTGCTGGATCGAAGATCTGTCCTCCTGTCGGAAAGTCTGGACCTTTGATGATCTGCATGATATCCTCGACTGTCGTCTCAGGATTGTCCATGAGCAGGATACAGGCGTCGATGACTTCCGAGAGATTGTGCGGAGCCATGTTCGTCGCCATACCGACGGCGATACCCATGGTACCGTTGCAGAGATGATTGGG
Organism: uncultured Candidatus Peribacteria bacterium; assembly: GCA_964491325.1. Taxonomy (GTDB): domain Bacteria; phylum Patescibacteriota; class Gracilibacteria; order Absconditabacterales; family Absconditicoccaceae; genus Aalborg-AAW-1. Next base: position 513 of record CAZBFX010000131.1, on the reverse strand, counting down.
AAATCTCGTCGGGAGGTGGACAGGTTCTTGGAGGCTATTGTCGAAGTTTCCTCTCCATGCGACGGTATCTTGTTCGATATCAGCAAGCATCTCTTCGGATAGCTTGGTGAGTCTGGCTTCGGTATATCTCATACTCGCTGGCCCATCACCGTCGATACTACCGAAGTTACCTTGCCCATCCACGAGTGGATAACGAAGTGACCATGGCTGTGCCATCCTGGCCATCGCATCATAGACCGAGCTATCACCATGCGGGTGATATTTACCGAGGACTTCTCAGACTATTCTTGCAGATTTTTTATGTTTGGTATTGTGTGTCATACCCATATCGTACATAGCATAGAGGATCCTCCTGAGTACTGGCTTGAAGCCATCTCTGGTATCAGGCAATGCACGAGAGACGATGACGGACATCGCATAGTTGATATATGATTCGGATATCTCTGCCTCGATAGAGAGAGGTTGGATATTTCATCCATTGTAGGCAGGGATAAGTGTTTGATCGTCGGACAT
>CAZBFX010000130.1:0-2475 GCA_964491325.1 uncultured Candidatus Peribacteria bacterium | reverse complement strand
CCCATCATGAGCCAGATATCGAATATATAGACGCTGATCTCGACGACAATGATGACGACGAAGACGATATGGATAATATGCAAGAGTTTATCGAGAAGAAAGTAAAAGACAAGCTCCCTGGAGAAGTCTATGATGAACACCATATCCCTGTCGCTATCATCGGCCGTCCCAATGTCGGTAAATCCACACTCATCAACCATCTCACAGGCAAACCTCTCTCCAAAGTCAGCCCTATCCCTGGTACGACACTCGACTACATCTCTGCGACGATCCCGCAAGGTAAGAAAACATACACGCTCTATGATACCGCTGGCATCAGGAGAAAAGGTCAGATTCACGGTCTGGAAAAGATCGCTTTGGATAAGACCTATAGTATGTTGAAGTATTTCCAACCTGTCGTCCTCTTCCTCATCGATGGTGATGAAGGTGTCACCAAGACCGATCGTAGCCTCATGAGCAAAATCACTGCACTCAACCTCCCGACCATCGTCGTCATCAACAAGATTGATCTCCTGGATGAGAAGCAAAAAGAGAGACTCCTGACAGCAGTCCACGAACACTTCGGTCACAAAGATCGTCTCTTTACCGTCGGTATCTCTGCCAAGACAGGGGAGGGGATAGTGAAGATCTGGACGATCATCAACGATCTGCGAAAGCGTGCTCATCAGCCTATCACGACCGCTCAGCTCAACAAGATCGTCGCTCATGCCTTCATCGTCAATCCACCGACCTTCCCGCAGAGCAAGCCTGTGAAGATCTACTACACCACACAAGTCAAAGCCTATCCGCCTGTCTTCATGTGCTTCATCAATAAGAAAAATAATCTCGCAGAGTCCTTCGAGAACTGGCTAGAGAATCAGATCAGATCAGCAGGTAACTACAAATGAATCCCACTCTGTTTCCTCTTCAAAGACAAAAAGATGGACACCGAATGATATGAAAAACATGTCGCAAAGAGGAAGAAAGCCGTCAAAGAAAGACTCAAGCGTACACCGACCGAGAAGATTGCTGCGAAGAAGAAAGCCGAAGAGCGTATCAATAAGAGGGGAGGACTCAAGAGCCCGAGAGGAAAAATATAAGACAGATATCACGGTAATCGAGTGACATTCTCGTGGAATGTCCTTAAACATATATAATTAGTTTTAGTTTTCATCTTGGCTTGGGTCATGACCACTCGACAAATGATCAAAAGATTTCTAGAGCCCATTACATCATCTAAAATTAATTTTTTTCTGAGTCTTTGTTGTGGGTTAATGGAATGACTAGTCGCTACATATATTGTGATCTTCTTGAAATATATTACTGATGCTATACAAAAGAATGACATACTACAAGTAAAATATCGAGCGATTATACGATCAGTCACGATCACACTATGGTTTATTCTGAGAGTGTTCTACAAAACAGTGCCATTTAGGCTCATAAGAGATATACATTCCTCTATCTATGCATCTATTATGAAGGTGTATTTTCAGGGAAATAATACAAAAATAGAAAAAATAGGAAGCTGAAGGATTATTTCTTTACTACAAAAGTGATTATTTTCCTGGATACATCTTATCTTCATATTGTCTCGAGATGTAGCTGCAAGATTATTTACCACATTACTTATATTCTATCAAGTTGGGAAAGCAAATATATGAATAATGACTATATGAGTATGTATGCTTATCTTTTGCTTAGGACGAATCTATACCATTTATCCCAAAGCATTAGTATGGAGAAAAAAATGAAAACATGTAGATACTGAAATCGATAGACTAGTAGTCTTACATGTTATGAATAAGTTTGAGATATATCAACAAAACAAATCAACAGAAGAGACAAATAAAATAACAGAAAAGAATAATGAATGGTGTTATTATAAAACTAAAGAAAAATTTTGGCAATGAATTAGTTATGATGGAACAGACTACATAACTCATTGCGTAGTTTTGATTTTGGCACTATATTATGCATACCAAATATTACATGGACATGCAACATTCGGAGATTTCATCCTCTTTACCTGATTGGGGTGATTATTGGCCGACCAAATTACTAAGTTTCTTGGCATAATGAGAGAATTTGCTGACAATCATATTCATATTGAAAAGTTATATATGTTAGTTGATAGTATTTATGAGCCAGATCAAAACAATATACACAAACCCTCTCTTATCTGGCAAAACGGCAACATTCATATACAAAATCTTTCTTTTTGCTATGAAGATTGATCTACAGTGTTCGACATGCTTTCTCTTTCGCTGCAATGATGAAGAAAAACAGCTCTCGTATGACCTAGTGGATGAGGGAAATCTACTCTCCTTAAACTAATCGCTGGATATATGAAACCTGATACATGATCTATTGTCGTAGATGAACAAAATCTCCAAGACATTTCTCTTATCACATACTACTCCCATATAGGTTATCTCACCCAAGAACCATCCGTCTTCGATGGGACAGTCAGAGAAAATCTCCTCTATGGCGTCA
>CAZBFX010000129.1:0-2507 GCA_964491325.1 uncultured Candidatus Peribacteria bacterium | reverse complement strand
CATCTCCATATCGAGCATGAGTATCTCCGAGACATGACGAGAGGTATTAGATTTCTCTGCTCTATAGGCATGACCTATCTCATAGACTCTCTCGAAGACGGGTACCATCATTTGTTTATAAAATTGCGGACTCTGTGCGAGATAGCATGTACGATCGAAGTATTTTACTTCGAAGACCTCCGATCCTCCCTCAGTAGGGAAAGCGATAATCTTCGGACTATTGATCTGGGTAAAATCATGAGCATCGAAGAATGCTCTCATATGTTTCTCCACATTAGCTGCGACAGAGAAAGTATTCATTTGACGAGGATGGCGGAGAGCGACGACTTTATTGTCATGGATAGTTTCTGGTTCAGCTGCGATATCATCTTTGGAGATATCGATCGGTGATGCTTCGTCGATTTTCCTATGGACTCTGATAGTCGCATTTTTGATCTCATGACGAAATTTCCCCTTTGGCATTGATCCGATCATACCTGTCGCATACACGATAGATCCGAGGAGACAGTTATTGAGTTTATTTACTTCGTCTTCTGATTCGATGACGATCTGCATGAGGCCATGACGATCTCTGAGGATAAGAAATCAGAGTTTTCATCAGACGACTCTCATCGTATGGAGTCGACCTCTGACCGTTACTGTTTGTCATTCGTAGATAGGGAGTTCTGATGAGAGAATAGTATTAGTCATAATAGTATAAAGTTTATAAAGCGATAAGAAAAGTATAAGAGAAATCACTTATCATTGATAATTTTTGGAAAGAATTTTATTAGTTTGCCTCAAAAACAGTAATTTAAGAATGAGAAATTTATCCGTTAATCGAGTATCATCTAATAGTTCATTGATAAATTCTTCTGTATCGGCAAAATAATTCGGATATGCTGTTTGTATTTGCTTAATATCAGCTAATGAAACAAGAACGACTTGGCTTTTATTTTGTAGTGCTTCTTTTTCTTTTGCTATATAATCACTATTTGCTTTATCTATTTCCGATTCTTCATAGAATGTTGTATCAATTATATTTCATGAAACAGATATAAGACAAGTTTTTCTTTTTTTATATTTATGATCTCCGATATACTGTATAGCCATGCGATACGCATGTAATTTACTAATTATATCTAATTTCTCTGTTAATATTATTATTTCATTAAGTATATCCTCAATGGAATGATGTGCATATTCCTCAGGAATTCTTGTATTTTCCTTATGTGAAAAAAGTACACTTACTAATTTAAAATAATGCAATATTTCCTGATCTCAATCACTTGCCTTGAGTGCTTGATTACTAAAAGCACCGACGATTTCTACTGCTGTTGCTCGAGCATGTTGCAGTTTTGTTCTTATTTGTAGTTCAATAAATAATCAATTATATTCTAGTGCTTTAGTGTTGTTATATTTATAAATTAAATGAACACTACGATATCAACTTACTTTAGGATTCATAATGTAATCATTGGTTTTTTTGAGTTCATGGCGAAACTTACCCTCTCTATATATTTCTTTAAGACGATAGACATCGGATATCTTTGGTACGACAATACGCAGTCATCCTATATCCTGCATGCTAGATAATTGCATACCTGGTATGCGTTGAATCTTTTTAATTATAGAATCAAGACGTTTCAATCTCTGAGAGATAATCACTTTACCTGTTAATCAAAGTTCACGAACTTTTTTTCTTAATGTTGCTTGGAATGTATTGAGCGGATACATGTGACCGATACGCCGTGCTCCGATCAGATCGACTGCTTGATTAAATTCGACACTTTTATAGTCTCATTTTTTCAAAATCTCTCCAGCTTTATCGATCTGAGTATTAGATGGTTTATGATAGGGTATGGCAAGCTTTTTGATCATAGTATATAATATATAGTTATAGTATTACTATTTCAACTCTTTTATACTTTATCCCAGTATCTTCTTAAAATCCTCCACCATTGCTACTGGCTCTGGATCAATGCCTTGTGTATCAGCGAGATAGTAAGTCACATAATCCATCAGATGATAGAGCATGAGGGTCTCTGCTTCGATATTTTCTCCTTTCATTCATATTTCCAACACTGGATATCCTGCTTTCTCAAATATCTCTTTCATGACTTCCGCTCTACGATGATTACGAGGATGGGTATACTGCGAGACAGCAAAGATAAAATATGGCTTCATGGTCTGTCCTGTCCATCCGACCATCTCGTTGTGATTCAGCTCAGGGATATAGTGAGCAAAGGCAGGCATTTTGCTATTTTCATTGATCTTGATCTTGCAGATAGTCGAGAGCGATCTGATATTATCACTCGTATAGACGATAGGGACATGATGGAGAAGCTTCTTCGCCAATTCCTGAGCATAGGATACATCAACCCATGAAGGCAAAAGAGAAGCAGCTGACTGTAGACGAGAGAGAATACCTGACACATCATATCCTGCTTGGTGTATGACATCCAGTAATGCGATGAGGAAATATCCCGTCGACAATCTTGGCTGCAATCATGTAGGTATTTGGTAGA
>CAZBFX010000128.1:0-2513 GCA_964491325.1 uncultured Candidatus Peribacteria bacterium | reverse complement strand
TGACAGGAAAGTGAGTCGGAACCACAGGAAGCGTCGCATCGAGCATCGACTGTGATAATATGAATGATATCTTTGCTCAAAGTTCACTTATTGTGATTAACAAAGATGTGAATAGTATAATGTTAAGGCAATAGAAAGTATTGCCGAATAGGCAAGGCTATTTTATTAGATACATATCGGATATGCATACAAAACAAAACAAACTAATAGATAACTTTGAAACACTTAATGATCAAGAGAAAAAAAGTAGACTAATTTCTTTACTAGAACTTATTTTAGACAAGGTTTCTTTGGGGAAATGAATGAGAGAATATCTTATCAACAATAGTACAGTAAGTTCTACATTTATGAACTCTTTATATAGAATCATACTAAAGGTATGACTAAATGTACAGTGACAATCTAGCAAAAAACAGCAGAGTGTACAACAAGCACTAGAAAAAGTATCATTATTAGAAAGTAAAAAGTCTTCAGAAGAAGCAGATAATCTCTTTATTAGTTTATAATTTTATATATGCCTGAAATAAAAGAGACACTCACCAGAGACAATCCAAGAAAAGGCATCGAGAGATCAAAAAATAGCTGATGAGAAGAAGTCGACTTATTTAAAGAAAAAAGTATCGATTTCTATAAAATCGCTGAAAAAGAAGAATTAGAAAGAATGAAGATTCCCATCAATACAATAGATTGAAAAACGGTAGAAGCCACCGCTGAGGATGTCTTGAGATCAATGTATATGGCAACGAGATCAATATATGACAATGATAATGCGAGAGCATTCAAGGAAGATAAAAAAATGAAAATCTTACTATCTGACGGTGAAAAGTTCGTCAATTGCATCATACATCCCTGATCAGAAACAATATTATGGTTAAAGGCTTTTATGGCTTCGCAAAGTGTAAACATTGGAACTTACGAAAACTGAAGTCCTAAAGTCAATAATCAATTTAATAACAATGACTTTGATAGTTTGAGTCAAATGGAATGATTAAGATGAACCTACGATAAGCTTAGCCGAGAAAGACTCTATAAAACAAATGACTGAAATATTAGATATTATAACAACCCTCAACCACCATATACATTATACTGAGAAAGAGTATTATATTCTGTTGGCTCTACACAAAGCCCTTTTGAAGACTTAGATAGTATGAAAGAGAAAACAAAGATACCTAAAAGCCTTTGAGAAACGGATTTCTTTACGAATTATATGAATGCAAAAAGCGAAACAGACAAAGTAATTACTGATCCTGTAACCTGATATAGGTATTATGATCCTAACGACAAAACTTATGATCCACCCATTTCTGAAGTTTCGTTTGAATGAGAAAAACATTTCAACTTACAAAGGTTTCTGATAGATCCGCATTTTACATTCTTCAATGTTCCTAAAGATACAGCAAGAATAAATGCTTTATATGATATATATAAATATTACCTAGTTCTCGAAAAGTGAGATAGAGAAAAAGCATGGGAAAAGTCTAGCAAAATTATAACAGAGTATGTCGACCCAATCATTAATAGTAGATTTGAGCAGTGGATGCATGAAAACTACTACAAAGTAGCAAAAGCACAATGAGATACAATTGATGCAAAAAAGAAAGATGCGAGATACTTTGTCTCTGACCTTAATCTTTATAAGTCCGATAATACAACAAACTTCCCTGAACAAATATTAATATATAATCAACAAGTATTCTCAGGAAAGATAAAATGAGGAAGAGCCTTTTCTCAAGCTGAGATTGAAAATCTATTGATAGAATATAATATATACTTTAGAAAGAAATCTGAAGAAGAGAGTAAAGAAATCGCCAAGAAGTCTGTTACAGAGATTCTGGAAAGGTATAAACAGGAAATTGAAAGCATACAAGCAAAACCAGTCCAAGAGTATAGAGTTTTGCAAGAATGAGACTATCCTGATGGATTTGACACACGAGATCCTATGAATCAAATGCAATGGTCTAATGAGAATCCAAATAAGGTGAGAAAAGTTCAAAAATCATTTACTGAAGAAGACAGAGTAAGGGAGATGACATATCTATCAAACTTTAGATATGCTGATTAAGAAATCTTATTCCACTACCTAAGCGGGATAATTACTATTATATATTCTTAGTATGGTATATGTTTCTTCATAGTATAAATCATCGAATTATAAGTACAACTACATATATCTTCACGAATATATGAAAAATGATACTCATACCCCAGCCATGATTAACATAATCAAAAAAGATCCTACACAACTCAGGGCCATAAGTAATGGTATAATCTATCATTTCGGCGTATAGCTCTCATGGGCACAAAGATCCCGGAAAGAAAAAGAAATAATCTACCGCCAGAAGGAGTAGTAGGAAAGTAAATCAGCCTATATAAATAATAATCTTCTTCATAGCGAGCAAAAGGCTAAAGAAGATCTTACTGATACTGTACAAGATCAATTGTCCCTTGGGATTTATTATCAAACATATCGACAGCAGCATAAGAAAGTGTCGATAGTGATGCTACGAAAA
>CAZBFX010000127.1:0-2552 GCA_964491325.1 uncultured Candidatus Peribacteria bacterium | reverse complement strand
GCCAAGAAAGCACAATCTGACTATATTCACATGAAGTTTGACTTCGAAGGTCTGGTCAGACGTACGGACGAATCAAACAAAACGATGAAAGTAGACACACTCGTCGATGTCGTGAAGAAGTTCGCTCCCTTTATCGACTCACTTCGTACATCACTGGAAAATATCCCCGCAGATGAGAGAGATAACGCTCTCGTCCAGTGAGTGCAGATGGTCTATAATAAGTTTCTCACGACACTCGAAACCATGGGCATCAAAGCGATCGAGAGTCTCGGTATCGAACCCAATCATGAACTCCATGAAGCTGTCTCTGCGATGCCAACTGATGATCCTGCGATGAAGGGGAAAATTATCCAAGAATTTGAGAAAGGCTTTATCTATGAAAAGTGAGATATCCGCAAGGTCGTGACCACTGCGAAGGTAGTTGTTTGACAATAAAGTCTCACGAACAAAAGAATAAAAAAAAAACTGTACTAACGTACAGTCTTTTTCTATAATTATTTTTCAGCTAGATATACTATAATCTCAACGAATAGAGAAAATCCTTATAAAGGGTATATTCCCCCAGAGATTTCTTTAATTAGACAACAGTGAATTGAATGTTGCTTTTTCTGAACTATAGCCCCCTTTAATATATATCTTCTGTCACGGTTTATAGTATTCGTTATCACGAACTGCTTCTGTACATTCTGAATCTTTAAAGAATTTTAAATTAAAGTCTTCCTCATCCAATATGCCTGGTATATCATCCATTATTTTTTCTCAAGACTGTGAAACAGATTGTCACTGTTTTTGATCTCGTCCCACCAGACGATACACTAAAACGACACCTTCATCATTAGGCAACCTTCTAACAAATCAGAAAGATCATTTATTTTTTTCTACATAGTGTTCATTATGATAAGTATATTGGATTCTATCTATTGCATTTTTTGCATTTCCTTGTTCATAAAACGGTACTGCATATTCTTTATTGTATTTATTAGCTTCCCAATATACTCCGGGAGTGGGTAATTGAGTAAGAGGAAATGCTTGTGCCACGCTATAGTATCATTCTCACGCTTCTTCTAGATCTAACTTGAATCAAAGAATAGAACTTTCATCAAGCAACTCTTCTAGTTCTTTAGCCTTTCTTTTCGCTCATTCTGAAGGGTTTTCACCATAAAAAGCAATTTTCCCTTTTATACGTCCTGTTGTTTTATCTAGGATAACGTGGTTGAGAGAAAACTCCTCTCCAAGTTCAATAGTATTATTAGTATCGTCATACTTTTCAGTATCTAAGCTACTAATTGTAAGTGGATATCCTTTAATATAGTATCTCACAGCGTCTATATAAAAAGAACATACCATAATTGATTCATCTATTGTTTTCTTACCATAATCATCATAACCTGGTGAGTAAATGACTTTTTCTCAGTAAGTCACTCTATATTCGGTGACATTCTCATATGTCTTTATCTTACCATCTGATAAAATAACGAATAGAGTAGAACCGGCCTTCACTATATGTTCGTTTCAATCTCACTCTACTAATTCTATTGGCTCTTCACTATCAATAATTGGTTCTCCAGAATAAACAACGGCTCAATCATTGGTAGGTATTCTTTTAAAAATATTATATCAAGAGCTACTATCTTTTACTTCTAAAAAATCATCAACTATTCTGAATAGACCTCTTTTGAGATGTAATGTATCACCATTCTCTAGAAGCATATCTACATCTTCTGGAGGAGGAGTGCCTTTGGGAGATTCTTTAAGAACTTGTATTGCCTCTGCATTGGTTTTTTCTTTTTGAAAATCGCAACCCTGTAGAGTTGATAAAGCTAAAAAGCCTATCGTAACGGCCCTTGCAAAAGAAGAATTTTTCATACTACTTACTGATATATAAAATAAAAAAATACTCTATAATCTTAATATACTCGGAATTAAAGTGCATTTTGCTTGATAAAGCACACAAATAAAGATATAATATAGTGCATTATAGTTATAAAATATCCTATGTCAATGGATTGTGAGGGAATTTTCAATTCGCTTTCAAAAACCAATCAAAAGCATTTATATACAAGAAAATATGAACATATCCCACATCCCCCCTACTCCCTGAATATATCTCTTCAAAGATCGCAAACAAGCGATCATCTACATCGGTAAAGCAAAAAATCTTGCCAAAAGAGTATCACAATACTTCACGCCATGATCAGTCTGGAAGCAAGACATGCTCACCAAGGCAGATCGTGTCGACTATATCGAAGTGACCACTGAGTCAGAGGCACTCTTTCTCGAAGATAATCTTATCAAGAAGCACAATCCCGAGTACAATCGCCTACTAAAGTGAGACAATAGCTATGTCTATCTGAGGATTACGAGAGATGACTTCCCACAGATCTCTATCACGAGACAGAGAAAAAATGATGGATGCACCTATATATGACCAAAAAATAATACAGGAGATTTAAAAAAACTCATGCACTATCTCAGACAGATCTATAAGTTTAGAACAATGAAGACAACGCTCTTTAGACAAGGCAAACTCGATGCAGACTTCTTCTTCGGAC
>CAZBFX010000126.1:0-2564 GCA_964491325.1 uncultured Candidatus Peribacteria bacterium | reverse complement strand
CCTTTTGCAAAGCGTTCAAATTATAGAGCGACTCTCTCGTCTGTGTCGATGTTCACCTCGATGCAAGAGAACAAAGGTTCGTATATCCTAGAGGAGGAGTCGTATGGATCACTGGTCCAGCAGCAAAAGTATCTATCTCACCGAGTATGATAGTACTGAGAATTATAATGATAAGAGAACGAAGTGACATAAGACAGAGAAGATAAGTAAATACATGTAATATATAGTATAGATCTTTTCTCAAGAAAAGAAAAAATGACGATCTCGACGATCATCATAGCATTGACAGATAGCATTATATCTATATCAGTATATCTCTCGGTCTGGCACCATCCTGCGGTCAGACCACTCCTCTTCTCTCGAGCTCATCCATCACTCTCGCTGCACGAGCAAAGCCGAGATTGAGCTTGCGTTGGAGAAGTGTCGCTGAAGCTTTGCGAGTCTCGATGATGACGTCGATAGCCTGTGCGATGATGGCCTCATCACTACCATCTCCCTCTCCTCATCCCGACATCAGTCAGCCAGCATATTCTCCTTTCGCTTCCAAGATACGGATGATCTCTGGATGATAGATATCATCTTCACTCAGTCCTCCCATGTATGACTTCTTCAGTGATGTGATCACTTTGTCGATCTCATCGGTATCGACATAGGGAGCTTGCACACGAAACGGATACTTCGTCGTCGGATCCATATAAAGCAAATCTCCTCTCCCGAGTAGATCTTCTGCACCTTTGATACCGAGTATCGTCCTACTATCTATCTGTGATACCACACCGAATGCGATACGAGTCGGGATATTTGCTTTGATCAGTCAGGTAATCACGTTGACCGATGGTCTCTGTGTCGCCACGATCAGATGGATACCCACTGCACGGGCCTTTTGGGCTATACGAGTGATACAGGTCTCAACTTCTTTCTTATTTCCCGACATCATCAGATCGGCTAGCTCATCGATCACGAAGACGATACGATAGAGCTGCTCATCAGGGAATTTCGCATTATATTCACTCAGTTTTTTGACTCTATTTTTCGATAGCTTCGTATATCTCTCTTCCATCTCTTGGACTGCTCGTTGGAGAAGCTTGAGAGCCTTATCTGACTGCGTCACGATCGGAGCGAGAAGATAAGGTAACCCTGCATACATCTCGAGTTCTACTTGCTTCGGATCGACCATCAAAAATTTTAATTCTGACGGACTGTTTTGGTACATCAGGGAGAGGATGAAGTCATTCACACCTACAGACTTACCCGAACCCGTCGCTCCTGCGATGAGGAGATGGGGCATCTCTTCGAGTGATTTGATCACATTTGTCCCATCGATTGCTTTCCCCAGTGTGAGATTGGTGAGACTTTTTTGCATCGACTGAGCGAAATCAGGTGAACCGAGGACATCAGAGAGATGGACCATCACTGGGTGAGGACGAGGTATCTGGATACCGACACAGTCTGTACCAGGTATCGGAGCGATGATGCGGAGTGCTTTCACTTTTGTCGACATAGCGATATCGTCTTTGAGATTCTCTATCGTCGAGATCTTGATACCAGCTTCCGGCTTGACTCTGATCTGGATGATAGATGGACCGATATCGAAGCCATCGATCGTGACTGGCACATCAAATTCCATGAGCTTCGACTGTATCATCTCAGCTTTCTCGACGAGCATCTGCTCATCGACATCATGTTTGACTCATGGTGCTGTCCCACGGAGGAGAGACAGTGCGAATGTGGGCTTATCTTTGGGGAAAGAGATATGTGCCATCGTCTTCTGATGCATCTTGTCATCGAGCGACTTCGTGAGTGTACTCTTCATGACTGTCTTGATGAGCGAACCACGGACAGCAGGTCAGACAGATGTTTTCTCTTCTATTGCTTCTTCACGAGTATTGACTCTGAATTCTGAATTCTTAACTCTTAACTCATTACCTTTTGCACTGCCAAACAACATCTCTCTCATTCATTGGAATAATCATCCTGATGGTTCACTCGTTTTACCAGTGTCACTTTTTGCTTTTAGCTTTCAGCTCTCTGCTTGCTTTGGCATCGAGAGATTGACACGAGGCAATGGCACGGGGATATTAAATTTGTAAAATATCCAAACAATCATAATCAAGAACATTGCGATCACCATAGCCTTGATAGCAGTAGGATTGGCACCCAATGTGCGATCCAGTATTCGAAAAATCGGCCGAGACATATAGCCGCCCATCTTGAAAAATGATATCTTCGCATCATCCACGATCGGGAGATTGAGTATCGCAGAGACGAGGACGAGCATGATCAAGTATTGCTTGGTGAGCAATCTCATGAGATGTCATTTGAACAAGACAAGTAGACCAAAAATCAATGACAAAGCGAAAAATGCTGGCGTCCCTAGTTCACCGAAGACGATATACGATGCTTTGTGAAACCATACCAGCAAAGGACTACCTTGTGCCATAAACAACACAAAAAAATAGAGAGCTCCCATGATGATAAAGAGCCATCCTATAGTGTAATTATCGATCGTAAGAGGGTTAAACGCAGCGAGAGCTCCTCATCTGCGACGACGTTTTCTAGCCATA
>CAZBFX010000125.1:2107-2583 GCA_964491325.1 uncultured Candidatus Peribacteria bacterium | reverse complement strand
GGCTTTAATGAAGTGGGGGAGGGTTTTTTGGATTGATTGTACAATAAGAAGACGAGATCGGAACAATCTATATATAATGAATAAACCGCTCAAAGAGGTGGTTCTTTTTTAGATCATATCTATACCCCCATGCAAGAAGCTATACCATCACCTAGTCAGAAAAAAGTCTTTAAGTCTACCATGGAGAAACTAAAAAGAAGCCAGAAGCTCAAAGAACAGCTCATACCCTATTTGCAAAAGAACCTCCCTCACCTCTTAGCCAATGAGCATAGGAGATATAGGATCAGAGAGTGTTGTAATCAGATTGCCTTTCGTAGGTATCTGGAAAGCGGTGATGTCCAGCTCGTGAGTGCTAACTTCTGTAAGTACGATAGGATATGTATTGCTTGTGCTACTAAGAGAGCCATGAGGATGATTAAGAAGTTCTCTCAGGGAATAGAAGAACATAATCTCTATGAAAAGAGACGGTATTATAT
>CAZBFX010000125.1:0-2097 GCA_964491325.1 uncultured Candidatus Peribacteria bacterium | reverse complement strand
ATGGTCTTGACCATAAACCATAAAAAAGAAGATAGTCTGACTTCTCTCATGGAAAGACTTATGCTTTATAAGGAGAGATTAGCAAGAGCATATAGAAACAGCAAGAGAGATGATCACAAAACAAAGAGCTTTTTCAGTCAATTTGATGGTATGGTTATCTCTATAGAAATTGCTCACAAAGGGAAGAACTGACGACATCCCCATATCAATATCCTTGCTTGCACTGATACGACTATCCCTATCAAAGATGGTTACTATGCAAGAGGAGCGACTAATGACAATCTGATGCAAGAACGAAAGACCATCACTGATGGGACAAGCTATATCCATAATATACGTCCAATTGAAGTCAGAAAAGACCACTTTTCCGTCAGTGGTATAGGCGAGGTTTTCAAATATGCTATCAAATTCTCTGATTTAGAGGTGGCACAATTAGCAGAAGTTATGGGTGTTCAGCACTGCAAAAAGTACCATTTCTTTGCCACCTATGGGGTATTTAGAGGCTTTGAGAGAGCAAACAGTATCAAGGGGAACGGAAGGAAGCGGTGTTTCTCTATGATAATGATGAATATAACCTATCTGAGACAACTACTATAAAAACTTACGAAAAAGATCAATTGATGGCAGGCTCTTTCAATCCAAAAACGATGTTATCAAATCTTTAGATGGTCGATCTTTGGTCTCTATGGGCTCTGGCGATTGGAGTATCTTAGAAAACAATGCCATAAGAGAACCTATACGATCCATATTCTCTTCACCCATAGGAAAATAATAAGGTAAAAGGGCTGCCTCAAAAGCTGATAGCAACTGCTTCTCAGTCATAACCTCTCATTTTGACTTCATTTCTATACAAAGAGATTTAGTGACTATACCTGCGACCACTAACCTTTCCGTAGAAGGATACAAGAGCTTTGTTTCTTTCTTTGGTAGTCTATCACCCAGTCATCAAGCATCGCCTAATCGGTCAATAGCTGACAAAGGCACTTCTTGTAAAGTATCTCCTTCTTTTATAGTTCTTCATAGATCTTCATCAGACACAACTTTCTTTTGAAAGTAAAGGTACATAAGCTTCTTGAATCAGCGTACCATTGGCTGATACATATCATCCTTAATTATAGGCACATTATCCCATTCTTTAGCATCAAGCATTTTTTCCATCTGTTCTCTATCTTTTGCCGCTTGAGCGATAAGACCATAGACATCCAATAGTCATTTTGCACTACTTACTGTAGAGCTCGATATAAGCCATCCTAACTTTCCCGCCCCTCTTGGCTTACTTAAAGCATCAGTCAGAAAAGATGAATAAATAGGATAGAGGCTTGCGTACGATCTATATCTTATTTTTCATATAATAGAGGATTTCTTACGAAGCTTTTTAGATTTCGATGTATTATCATTGTCTATACCCCCCCCCTCGTTGCGTGCTTCTTTCATTTTCATAAAGTGATAATAAGTAAAGTAACTACTCTAAGTGTAACTACTTTTTTTTAAAATGCAAATTTTCGACTAGGTAATATAATACTCTCCTATATGATCAATAGATACAAAAAAGTATTTTTCATAAAATGGCAAAGCCGTTGGAAGTACCCAACGGCTCTGAAGACCTTGTGAAATTTGAAAACTTAACCCATCTTACGGGGTACGAATGCATACCCAACTTGCACACCATTCTCAAAATGTCGATGCACTCTACTACGACCAGGTTTCCGAAAAGGGAATCCTTGGTTTTTCGCAGTTGCTTTCGCAATTTCCTTGAAATGGATAGGAAAGATGACCACCTGATGGCGATTAGTTTTTCTTGACTGATTTAATCCTTGTCTTCTCATAATTCTAGAAACGTAAGAGTTGTATATTTATTTAGATTTTCGTTATAGTCATATATATATACGATGTCAAGTACAAATGGATTTTACAAAGACCGTCCTGAAAAATATACAACCCTATCCAACATGGTGGGATCATAAAACACTATGACAAAGTAAAACTACAGATCTATATTACCTACTTCACTCTTGAAATCTTCGTATTTGTCGTATCTATCACAGGCGATAAATCATGATTTGAGTGACGATCTCAAAACAGAGAAATGTTTTTTTG
>CAZBFX010000124.1:0-2639 GCA_964491325.1 uncultured Candidatus Peribacteria bacterium | reverse complement strand
GTCGTCATGGGTCGCAAGACCTATGAATCCATCGGTCGTCTCCTCCCCAAGAGACACAATATCATCATCTCTTCGACAGTGACCCATCTTCCTCCTCGCACAAATAATGAAACAACAGGAGAGATAATAAAAAATATCGAAGACTTCCTGACACGATATCAGGATCATACTAATGAGACAGTCTATATCATCGGTGGTGGTCAGATCTATACTTCCTTACTCCCCTATTGTGATCAGCTCGATATCACGGAGATCAAAGATAACTATACAGGCGATGCCTATTTTCCTGCATTTAAGGATAGATTTACAGAACTAGCAAGAGAAGCAAATGACGGCTATGACTTTGTAAAGTATGAGAAAAAACAATAGTCGCGTCATCCTGCTTTAACTCGAACGAAGAGAGTGGCGAAGTGGACTCAAAGGATCTCATTGAAAATCTAGCATTTATAATCTATAATTTCCTTAATGATAGAATATAGCTTCAGAAAATTATGAACATTCACTCCGTTCATGCAACTGAGTAGTATTACTATAGCTTTCGTAGCGACTGTTCTTCTTACCTATACTGAATATAGCAGAGATGGGAAAGCATTTACCTATTACGATCCAGGATTCGGAACAGTCTTCGCACCTATCTATGAAGAGCTAATCTTTAGATGAATCATGCAAAATGAATTAACAAGGTTGTATGGGAATACGAAAGCAATCATAGCAACATCTCTCCTTTTCTGACTCTATCATCTGAAGAATATCTATCGACAACCTATCGCTTGGCAAATGCTCTATACAGGCCTCATCCTTTGACCTCTCCTCTGACGACTAGCATACAAAACAAAATCTATCCGACCTGGAGTTATCATCCACTACCTCAGCAATATCATAGCCTCTCTCATCATAGTATTTTTTAGTTCATAAGCTTCATCTAACCATGAATCACGATACTTTCATCAAACGAGTAGACGACATCCTTCGCAACAGTGTCGAAAAGTGATATTCACATCGTGAGCTCATATTCTCTCGTATGGTCAAACTCGGGGAAGAATATGGTGAGCTCTGTGAACACATCATGAGTTCGGTAGGACATGGTAGAGCGGATAAGATAGACTCATTCGACCCAGATATCTTAGCCAAAGAGTTTGCCGATGTCTACTTCGTCCTCCTCCTGACTGCTCGTGCTGCAGGCATTGATATGAAGCAAGCTATAGCCATAAAGATGGAAGAATTAGAGAAAAGGTTTACTGCATAAATTGCGAGTAAAGATATTGATTATAGAGCGATAAATAATTATATACATATTGTTCTTATTTTCTAGCCCTTATCCTCATGACTCACACTCACAAGACCACTGCTTCAGGCATCAATGTCTACATTCTCAACAATGAAGCCGTCATTGACAGTGAAGCTGAAGCAATGCTTCAGGCACTTCATTCTCGTTCTACAGGCTGATTGATGAGTCATCTAAAGATACTGGCAGAAAAATGAGCATCGAAATTTATGTCCCAGTTCTATGTCGGATATGGACACAAATCAATTGGCGACTGTTGATCAACAACACTTTTCATCGAATGAATATCGATGCTAGGAGCGAAAGCAATCCAAGACACCAAACTCTACAATGGTCAAGAAGCATCTACCAGATATGTCGATTTTTCCAAGCAACCTATGATCAATCCTTTGTGAACACAAGAAGGTGTTGATTTTTTAGAAAAACAAAGAGCATTTTATCTTTCTCTCCTAGATCCTCTCAAGACCTATATTAGCGAACTCTATCCTCGTGCAGAATGACAAGATGAGAAAGTCTATATGAAGACAGTCAATGCGAAAGCATTCGATATATCCAGATGATTTCTCCCTGCAGGTTGTAGCACCAATCTCGCTCGACATACCACCCTCAGACAGATAGCTGATAGAATACTCGTCCTCAGACATCATCCATTACCAGAAATACAAGAAGTAGCTCTTGCTATCGAACAAGCTGTCTTAGAAAAATATCCAAATTCATTCTCTGACAAAAGATATGATGCGAGTGAAGAATATGTAGATCTGACACAGAAACATTATTACAAAAACAATACACAATCAGAAGAATTCTCCATCAATTACGACGCTATTGATAGAAAGCAACTAGAAGAGTTCCTCCCTATAATCAATGCAAGACCAAATAACAAAACAGAACTACCAACCTATATAGACAATGCTGGTGTTATAAGTTTCAGTTATACATTAGATTTTGGTTCTTTTAGAGATGTACAGAGACATAGAGCACCATATCAGAGAATGCCCCTCCTCACGACAGATATAGGATTCAATGAACGGTATCTCTCTTCACTCCCTCCTCTACTTCGCCAACAAGCAGAAGACTATCTGCAATCAATAGAGAAATCTCTCAATGCACTCACTATCGATCCGACACTCAAGCAGTACTATACACCTATGGGATATCTCCTTTCCTGTGAGATGATGGGAACCTTACCAGCACTTGTCTATGTTAGTGAAATCAGAAGTAGTACCTATGTCCATCCGACCCTCAGAAAAGTAGCTATTAAATTAGGAAGATATCTCAAAGAAAAACACAATATTACTGTATTCCTTGACGAGTCTGAAGATGAATTTGATACGAGAAGATGAAAGCATGATAT
>CAZBFX010000123.1:0-2642 GCA_964491325.1 uncultured Candidatus Peribacteria bacterium | reverse complement strand
TATCTCGATGATATGTTCAAAGTGCATGGCGGAACGAGTGATGAAGATTTCTATCTGAAGCCGATGAACTGCCCGCATCATATGCAGCTCTTCGCTGATAATCAATTCTCCTATCGTGATATGCCGATCAGATATTTCGAACCTGCGACGGTCTATAGAGATGAGAAGACAGGTCAACTTGCCTGACTGACTCGTGTGCGTTCGATCACCCAAGACGATGGGCATCTGTTTTGCCGTATCGGCCAGCTGAAGGCAGAGATCACGACGATAGTCGAGATCATCAAGACATTTTATGCGACGATGGGGATGCTCGAATGATATCGAGTCTCGCTCAGTATCAGAGGCGAAGATAAAGAGAAATATCTGGGTGGTGAGGAAGTTCGATCGACTGCCGAGTGAGCACTCAGAGACATCTGTCGTGATCTCGAACTCAACTACAAAGAAGTCCCTGGCGAAGCGGCATTTTACGGGCCGAAGCTCGACTTCATGTTCAAAGATGCGATAGGCAGACAACATCAGTTAGCGACGGTGCAAGTTGACTTCAATCTCCCCCAGAGATTTAATCTCTCCTTCGTGAATGAGCAAGGAGAAGACGAGAGACCAGTCGTGATCCATCGTGCCATCTCTGGTTCACTGGAGAGATTTATGGGAGTGATGATCGAGCATTTCGCTGGAGCATTCCCACTGTGGTTAGCTCCGATGCAGGTGATGATCGTCCCTGTGGCTGAGGTCTTCAATGATTATGCGGAATCATGTCGTTTGCAGCTGCAGGCTTCAGACCTTAGGACAAAGATCGATCTCTCTGATGATAGCTTCTCGAAGAAGATCCGTAATGCCGAACTCCTCAAGATACCCTATATCCTGATCGTATGAGAAAAAGAGCAATCTGACCAGAGCGTGAGTGTGAGAGTCTATAAGACGAAAGAGCAGTATACGGAGAGCTTAGAGGATTTTGTGACGAAGAGGGTGGAGGAGTATAAAGAGAGGAGGTTGTAGGAGAAATTATTATGTTATTTTTTCTCTAATAACTTTCTAGCAATATCTGCACAATGCTGTTGGACTTTTTCTTTTGCTAGAGTATATAAGTCTAGCATCTCTTGTGTGAGATCATCTTTTGTCCCCCCTTTGTCTCTTCGTTCATCGAATGTTGTTGTATGCTTTTGTATATCTTCTTTATTAAGGAGTATTTTTCCTTCTTCGCAAAGTAGCAAAAAGTTCATAATTATATCACTAGTGACTTTAGTGTCTTGTTCAGTAGCCTTATCTCAAGCTTGTCATAAAATAGCTTCTAGACTTATAAGGCGTAAAGAGTTCAGTGCATCTCTTTGATCATTTATATTGTCAAGCTCTTCATGTTTTTTTCTTAATGCCTCATCGGTTTGCTTTATATTTTTATCGACTTCATCCATTTCATTCATAAGTCTTTCGCTGGCTTTATCCAAATCATCTATTTCGTCTATTTCGCTTCTTTCAAGTTTTATTTTATCTTGTGTTCCTTTGTCTTCTCTTAAAAACTTTCATATTCAGTTCTCTCGTTCTTTTGTATTAATTTCTTCTAATCACTCCAGGTTATATATTCTGTTTATGGAGAGGTATAGCTTTTCGTCTTCTTCTGTTATATTAAATGAACAAATAGAAGTGCCTCAAGGTAGGTATATATTTATCACATTTGAGTAACCCAACTCCATATAGTAGTTATTGGTTTGTTCTTTGTTTATCTTATTTCCATTAAAATCATAACAAGTATCAGTATGTTTAATGGCATCTTTAAAGTCTATATGTTCAAGTAATTCTTTATATAAATCACTATCTTTACTAATATACTTTTCAAGAGGCTCTTCTAGTATTGGTGCTTCTTTAGTTTCGATAGGAGATGGAGCGATATTCTTTTCGTAAGAGAAATCATCAAGTGACATGGTTATTAGTGGAAGAAGTAAAATAGCGGCATAATTTTAATCATATTCTTTTGTTTGTCAAATTCTTAGAGACTTTTTCTCGCATGACCTATAGAAACAGCATTTCCTCTTGCAATATTCTCTCTATCTTGCTAGATTTAGTCTAGTCTTTTATCATTTTGATAGCTATGATCGTTACTGCACCCTTTCACGACGGTCTCACGATCTCCTGTGGACTATCGCTCACAGTACCCCTCGGAGAAGAGCTACAGTATATACAGCAAGTCCATGGCGATAGAGTCGTGATCATCGATCATGCTGATAGCTTTGAACCTCAGGCTGATGCGATGGTCGCATTTCTGAGTGGCATCACACTCTGCGTCCGTGTCGCTGACTGTGGTAATCTCTACGCTTATGATCCTGTCGCACAGCTGATCGGCGTCGCTCATAGCGGCTGGAGAGGGACAAGGTTGAATATCCTTGGAAAAATGCTCGAGACGATGAGAGATCTCTGATCGCAAGTTTCCGATATTCATATTCGATCCTGACCTGCGATCTGTGGTCAATGTTATACGTTCTGACCAGAAGTGGTCGATCTTTTCGATGCGACGTATTATCATCTCGGTGATGATGGACAGTACAGACTTGATCTAGCGAGTATCCGACGTGATCAGGCTCTCGCTGCGTGAGTGCTGTCAGAGCATTATATTTCTTCTCCTCTCTGTAGCTTCGAAGACCCACAATGCT
>CAZBFX010000122.1:0-2674 GCA_964491325.1 uncultured Candidatus Peribacteria bacterium | reverse complement strand
TTTCGGATAAGCTACTTGTAGATACGACTATTCCTCCTTTGAAGGTATTTAGTCAGGAAATGGCACTATGATTTATTGATCATATATGATCAGATAAGCAGGCTACTGAAAGTCTGAATAAGTTGCCGAAAGATAATGATGTGAAGGTGATGGCAGAGAAATATGAAACATTATGACTTCGCCCAGCAGTAGCTGTGAGACAAGCTGAAGCTATGAGAGATATAAAGAAGTTGTCCGATGAGTGAAAGAAGTTTGTACAGGAATCATTATCTGATTGATACTTGCCAACGACAGCATTAGCACAATGGATGATAAAAGAGAAAGATCAGAAAGAAGATAAACTAGAAATTACAGCAGAAGTATTAAATCAAAAAGCCGACTCTTATGGGCGATCATTGGATAAAAAAGATAATAAGCGGTACGCTAGGGATGATGCGAGATATAACGTCCCTGATGGAGAATCTGCATCAGATACACTCAAGGCTTTAGAAATACAACAAAGAGTACATGATCTATGAAAACAATATAATGATAATGGTGCCTTGATTTCAATGATAAATTCTATGAGAAATGGTGTTCCGTTGACGGGTAATGAATTTGATCTTCGTAAAAGTATGGATCCAAAAGATATTCACTTCCTCCTACTCTATGCAAAGAAGGCTTATTATAATGGTGGTATCGATGTATCCGAAGAGGACATAAAAGAACTTACAGAAGATTTAGAGGTGCTTGATAGTATTTATGACTTAGCATGAGACCATCGTAATGCAGTGATGAAACAATTAGATTGAGGATTATTACCAAGGGATGCATTAAATGCTGCCGCTAATGAGACAGTTATAAAATCAGTAGATCCTAAGTTTATGAAAAAAAAGGAAAAAATAGGTTATTCAAAACAAGATATTATAAATGAAATAAGAACATGATTTATGTGATAGGTTTTACTTTTTTATTGTATTCACATGACACGAAGTATAGAACAAGCAAATAACTATGAAACACTATCTGATAGCAATGTTTTCAGTCCATCTGGTATTGATGCAGAGGTGATGATCGATGAATTGGATGGATGAGAAAAAGAGAAGGTGACTAAAGAAGATATTGCAAAAGAACAAGCCATATGAATTTTTGATGATAAAAAGTTGGCAAAAGAATATTTGACGCTTGTTATGAGAAAAGCCAATAACACACTAATTGAAAAAGAAGATATTAGTCGTTTGCAACGCTTCGAAAAGTATAGAATAGATTGTCTAGAATTTGTAGGTGGATATATATCAAATAGTGCCGACTATAATAGAGTAAAAGATAATCCCAAAGCTTCAACAGGTCTCTATCTTGCTATATCGCAAGCACCTGCTGATATGACTCTAGATGCTAATCAAATAGCTGTCCGTGTATTAGGAAAAGAGGCAGTAAATATCTTTAAAGCTACTCATTTGTTGGAATCTCATGAATTCGATCCTGTTGAATAACATTACTTCCATATTTATCTCTTTATCAATGTCACATGTCTCTCGAAAAAAATCTCAATACTGCTGAACAGCTCAATATTAGTGACGAACTTGCCAAAGTAGATCAAGTCTGACCGAACGAGGCATATGATGCAAGTTTGGAAGACGGGAAAGAGAAAGATGCAAAGACTTTAGCAGGAGAGTTATTACAGAGTATTAGTACTGATAAATGATTATCGATAGAATTGCCACCTGTAGTAGTAAAAGATTTAAAAGATTATCTATCAAAGTTATCATCAACTAGTAATCCTTTTGAACAAGCAATGGCGATAATGACATTGAAGGTTATATCAAGAAAAGTTAGCTGATCTCTTGCTAAGGTAGATTACTGATCTATGATGCAAAGTTCTGGAATTGTTCTTGATCGTCTATCAAACATTATTCAACAACTTCCTCAAGTAGCTAGCAAGGTTACAACATCAGGTGGACATAATATTCTTGTTAACTATAAAAAGGCACTAGACTTATGAATAGCATATAATAAAATGAATCCAGATAATAAAAAACCTTATGCTGAAAACTATGCATTTTTGTTATCTAACAGAAATGCAATTTTAAGTAATTTAGGTCAAGAGGTGGATGCGGAAATAGTATCTGCTAATAAGAAGTTACCCATCTTGGACAAAGAAATTGCTAATTTACAAAATAAGATCAAACAAGAGATTCAAACGCCATGATCAACTTTATCAGATAAAGATAAACTAGCATTTGAAAAAATGCAAAAAGCAAATACTCCTGAGAGTATCGCTAATAGTAAATCTATCTTGATGAATCATAAACGTGACTTAGAGTTGAATTTGTCAAACATTAAAGAAGAGAGAGGGTCTATATTATGATATATTGCTAAATGAGCATGACAAGAAAGAGTAAAAGGAGAGGTGGTTTTATGAAAGCTAGATGCAACATTAGAAAGTAATTCTATTAAAGATACTCCCTATGAATTGCCTAAATATCGAGATGGCAATTGATTGACAGATACTTGAACAAGTAAATTAAATCAAATTAATCAAGATCCCGATAAGTCATCAGATAGAGGTATGAGTATATGGTCTACTATTTTATCCTATAAAAGAGATAATCCTAAAGTACCTAATGATCTCGTATTTGCTCTGGCAGAGGCGAAGTACAACGATTCACAAGAACATACAATAGCTACAACTGAT
>CAZBFX010000121.1:0-2723 GCA_964491325.1 uncultured Candidatus Peribacteria bacterium | reverse complement strand
GATGGAGCCAGTAGAGGTATCAGTGAATACGATGGCGAACAGATCATCGATCCTGCTCATGCAGCCAAGATGATCAGATGTCGACCACATCGTCAGCAGACGGGAGGATTCTTTGTCTGTAGGATCACGAAGACGAAGAGTTTCGCAGCTGATGGTAATATCACTCCCTTTGCGAAGAAGAAAGCGAAATCTTCATCGTCTGATAGGACTACTCCTCTCCTCTACAAGCCTGCATTTCAGAGAGAGATAGCAAAGCTCCTCTTCGAAATCTATGGTATGACGATCGATCCAGCACAGCACTTCTTCGTCTGATCGACCAAACATATCTATCTGACCCATCCGAGTATCCAGCCACTGCTGGACGCAGGGATATTCCTCCAGCATATCGGCGTCCCTATCTTGAAGCCGACAGGCAAGACCTACTCACTGCATCACGAGTGTGGGTCAATCCTCGGCCATCTGGCAACAAAAAATTATATTACTATCGGAAGAGATGAAATACAAGACTATGTATTAGGAAAGGATCTCTTGGTAGACAATCATCCTCATACTGTCGATCCAGCATCTATGCAACATCTCTATGCTGAGCTTTCCCCTACATGCAATAATTACGTGATGCTTATCCTTTTTAGTTTCGGATGACATGGCCTATCGGTCGGGAAGATAGTCGGCAATGATATCAAGAATAAGTTTTTTAAGTGGTAGGTACGGTTCTTCTTATTCGACAAATAAGCAGTTTTTAATATCTAGTCATTTGTCATAACAAACAAATCCAGGTGAATTCTCACCGATATCAAGACAGACTATATTACCATCAGTATCAGCTTGGAGTGGTATAGATATCTCATATCATAAAATATAATAAATCTTTTTCACCAAATCTGCCATGTTTCATTGTTTCGTTCAGTATTTCATATTTCGTTCATCACACTTTTTTTGACCTTTTCGGTTATATCCGAAAGCAGATCAAGGTTTTGCTTTTTTTTGTAAAGCATCATAAAAGAACGCTCCTTCAGCTTCTCAATCTACTAAAACTCCTCCTAAAAGATGTATAAAGAAATTACTTATAGTAAGTATTAATCCTTCTTGTTCTTCTAAAAGGTTTCAGTCTATTGTATTATCTAGCTTTTCTATTATTGTATCATAATTTCGTTGCTCGCTTTTTCCCATTGATGGAACTTCATATCTCTCATCCTTGTATTCTTCTAGATTTATATTTCATTTGTCACTTATACTTATACTATCAATTATATCTACATTTTCTTCATTAACAAAACGCATTAATCTATTTATTTGATCTAGTACCTTTTGCTTACTTTCTTGATCAATACTACTATGATTTAGCTGATTTTCTAAATTGTTTCTACAGACCATTACTTTTTCATCGCGAGATGGCGTCATAGTATCTTCTACATACTCTATGAATTTATCTAATCATATAAATTTTGGACCACCAGACATAGTAGATGTAAAAAAGGCATTTGGCTTAGTAAAAATAATTTGATTATTATCAATTTCAGTTGTTTGAGATGCAAAGTACTCCCAATGCTTTTGTATAAACCTAAAAACCAATTCTCTATTTTTATGATCCTGAAGCATAGTAAGAAGCTTTTTTCATTCTGCTAATGAAACTTTTTGACCTACTTTTAATTTCTCAATAATAGCACTCATCTCCGAGAAGTCATATTTTGTATTATCTGCAAAAGTCTTCACAAATTTCAGAAGCAGAGTACATGCAAGAACACTCTTTACATCATCAATTTTCCCGCTCACTTTTAACGCTTCAGTCTGAATAACATCAAGATCGAGAGGTAGAGTGTTGCCAGATTCAGACATATTTATAAGATTACAAAAACTAAAAGACATACAATTATCATTGTATACGATTCCGAATATATAAAGTCAATAGATATTATGTTCTTAATGATATATGTCTCAGATCTATTCTTGTATTTTTATCCCAATCACCTTCAACTCCTTCTCATCGATCATACTCGGAGCTCCCATCATGACATCTTGTGCATGACCAGATTTGGGGAAATCCTTATGGTGTCACTCTCTGCGTATCTCTCGGAAAGAGGATACATTGTTTCACATTATCCAGACCGATAAGCTTCTGGACAAATCTCTCTATACCGAAGCCAAAACCTCATTCTTCGGGCATACCGTACTTGAAGGCATCGAGGTAGTGCTTGAGTCATGGATTGGTCGGATCGATACCCCTCTCCGTGATCTGTCTCACCATGGCTTCATAGCCCACCTCACGACGAGTGAGAGTCGCTATCTCTACTCCTCTGAACAGGAGATCTGCTCTATCAGCGACATCGGGATTCTCCGTATTCCTATGATGATAGAACTTCGCATCTGCCCAAGGGAACTCCGTGATAAATATCGCCTCGGATCATCGATGCGTCGCACTATAGTCGCAGATAAACTTCTCTTCGGCAGGGATCACATCCATCTCGTGTCTGACATCCTCCCCTGTTTGTTCGAAGTATAACTGATGGAGGTCTTTGACACTAATACGAGGAAATACATTGGCAAGAAGAGGCTTCGATGCTCCGAGAGCCATGAGTTTCTGTTCTGATTCTGCTCGGGTCTTGTTGATGACTTCTTTGACCATCTCCTGTCCCATCGTGAGGACTTCATCGAGACTCTCGATAAATCACATCTCCATATCGAGCATGAGTATCTCCGAGACATGACGAGAGGTATTAGATTTC
>CAZBFX010000120.1:0-2735 GCA_964491325.1 uncultured Candidatus Peribacteria bacterium | reverse complement strand
CTGGCTCATTTCTCTCCAAGAAAAAATCTTCTGACTGCTATCGAGTCAGAAGAGACAAGAGAAAAGTAAGGATCGTAAAACAATTAATCCAGTTTAAATGTTTTATACCAATCACCGACTAATTGCTCTGCATCTTTTTTAAGAGGTTGCTTACTTTCTGAGAATTTAGATACAGTCATATCAAGTAAAGTCTTAGCACTAGAGAACACTTCTACTAACGCCTTTTTAGTAAAGCCATCAGAAGATTGCGAGATTTCGATAACTTTTCTTTGTAAATCTGCTGTTATAGCTTGTACTCAATCATGAGGGATATCAAGAACACAAGCATGAGTGATAAAGTATTCCACAAGAGGAAAATCTTTATTACTTTTTTGATTTATAAGACTCTGTAGAGACCATATTCCATTATCTTTCAAGAGATTAAGCTGCTCTTTCTTTTCTTCGAAAGAGAATGCTTCTGTTTTATTAGTAGCAGTCATTCCATTTATCAATCAATTATCTCACTTTGTTAACTGTATTTTCTTAATAATCTCCTTAGGAGGATTTGTTGCGTTATCTAATATCGTTGTATATCATACTCAATCAATTAAACCAATCGTTCTTTGCTTTTCACCTTCTCCTATCAATACATACTCGGCATCCTTGCCCCTCACTTCAACCTTTCATAACTCAGGAATATCACCTCCCGTCCATACTCATTCTTTGTTAGGATTTTCGCCATTATCTTGCAAATTATTAGTTGCCGATGAAGGAGTAGCTTTCACACCGATCTGTTTAAATTCTGTATATGTAAGTCATCATTCTTTCTCTTCTACTTTTGTGCCATTATTACTTGTTATAGTATAAACAATAGTATTGTCGCCATTTTTTATTTTTACTCTCTCATCAGGACTACTAAGGTAACGTACCTGATCTTCTAGAGATAATGCATTAAAAAAAGCTCTCTCTCCCTTAGGACCATTGACAGTCTCGTACGCTGCAGTAGAAGTGGCCACATCTGCGGGGATAGATTCTGGTGCAAACTTATACTCATTTAGTTTTGTCACTATATCAATCGTAGGATCAAGCGTAAACTTATCGATATAGTATTGTTTATTATCCTTTCGTTCTTTCTTGATTGCAGCTTTCGTATTCAGATAATCTAACTCTACTTTTGACTCAGGATTGAACTTACCATTGAGAGCACCTAGACTTAAAAATAGTTTCTTTACCGATTCCCATGTGTCACTATTCCAAAAGTCCTCTAATAACTGACTGAAGCTTCTGCGTGGTTTACCCTCAGCATCTTTCCCATCAGATGTTGATGGGTTAAGCATATCCGTAAAGGCTTTCTTAAATGTATTCGGTATACCATTCTCATTCTGATTAAACATTTCTGCAATCTGTGCAGGCGGATACGAGAGTATACTCTTTCCTGTCTTATCTACAATCTCTTTCTTCACGCCAAATCGTACACTTGCTTTCTCTATAATCTTTCCTTGAGCATCATAGGGTTCAAATATTTTACCTTTGCTTGCGTGACTACCAGCACCATCGACACATCTAATGTCGGCAATATTCTGACTATTTACTTGTGAGATTTCCCCACTAGCCACCAGATATGCTTTGATGAGCTTCATGACAGAACTTTTATTTACTGTATCTCCAAACATAGTTACTAGCTTATTAAACTCACCCTGCTGCATATGTATCACACCATTGAGATTATGGACAAATTGTGCATCTTTCACCAAATCCTCTACTGATCTCTCTCCTACAGACGCAACAAGTGCTTCTGCTCATTGCCCATAGATCACTGTCTCTATCTGTCAGACCAAAGCCTTAAGTCAATCAAATCTTGCGATCAAGGATTGATATAATTGAATTTTTTTATTCTTCGTTTCTTTATCATCTTTACTATCTTCAACAGCATCGATAAGACCATGTATAACTTTCTCAAATTGTGGCTTATCAGACAGAAATACTTTCATCTCATCCAGATGTTCTCCATACTTGATCAATCACTCCTTCGTCATCGGCATACTCGTCAAACCAAGTAACATCGTAACCATTTTATCCTGTGTGTCGATGGTTTCTTGATTTTTCTTTTCATTCTCTGCTTTTGTTTTTGCTTCTTCCGCTTTTTTATTCTCCTCTTGCAACGTATCAATCTTATCAACAATTTGTTTTTTTACCTTTTCTACTTTTTTACTATTATCACTATTGTTAAAAGAATCTTGCACACTCGGATGTCCGAGGAATTGTTGCAATTGCTTCAATGTAGTGATACTAACATCTTTCTTATCTATAATGCTCTTAATATCATCAGTAAGGTCTTTATTGTCATCAATACCATTTTCCAAATGACTCAGAATGACTACAATATCGGGAGATAAAGAAGATGTATCTCTAACTTTATCATTTCAATTATCCCACTTTTCAAAGTTACCATTTTTATCATAAACTTTGTTCACATCAAATCATTGACCACCTCATGGTCATATATAATCAGCAATGATATCATCAATCACTTCTTCAGGAGTAAGAGCTGCAACTTCCGCTACGTCGCTCGGATCATCTACTTCACTTGCTTGAGGTAACACACCTCACTGAGAAGGATCTTGTTCCTGATTTTCCAAATCTTCTCATTCTATCGGAAGCAACTTTTCTGTAGGCATCTATTTGTCTATCACAATATAAAACATAACTCACTCAGTATATACTCTCCTCTCTTTTTGACAACTATTCTCCCTATT
>CAZBFX010000119.1:0-2761 GCA_964491325.1 uncultured Candidatus Peribacteria bacterium | reverse complement strand
CGCATCGTGAGATAGTAGAGCATGATGTTTTTCCATCAGGGGATGATAATATCTTGATTACGAAACATTCACTGTAATCCTTGCTTCACCACCTCACTGGATGTCATCATCGTCTGAAGCATCATGCTTTGTGGATTGTTGCCACTTTGATCGAAAAATTCTGTCTTCGTCGCTCCAGGACAGAGAGCAGAGATACTAATATGTTTATCCTTCCGCTCATATCTCACCGCTTGACTGAGTGAGAGCACGAAGGCTTTGGTTGCGAAATAGACGGACATCGTCGGTCATGGCTGAAACGCTGCCGTCGATGCGACATTGAGGATATGACCATGGATACGATGAGCTATCATCTGCTTACCGATAGCATACATGAGCGATGTCAGAGCACGACAGTTGAGATCTATCATAGCGAGTTGTTTATCACTATCAAGATCATGGAAACCACCGTGCATGCCATATCCTGCATTATTGATCAAGACATGAACTTCTCTCTCTCAAAGCTTGGTAATAAGATCATCACAAGCATCCTGATCTGATAGATCGGCAACGATAATCTCTGCGTGTCATCAGAGGGATTCAATATTTTTTTTGACGTCGGTGAGTTTGTCGGCACGACGAGCGACGAGGATACAGTGATAGCCACGCTGAGCAAGCTGGTGAGCGAAATCTACACCGAGACCTGATGATGCTCATGTTATAAGGGCTGTCTTGTGTGACATGATAGTGATGATAATCTAAAACTTTCTTTCCATCAGATAATCAATCAAGTCAGTGAAAATTGCTTTCCAATGATCAGAGTAGGGCAGACGAGCGATACTTTCACGACAGAGCTGAGCATGATCGCTGAGAAATTGCTTCGTCGGCTCCATACCGTAGTCAGTCACGATCTGTTTGATACGAACGATATCCGTGTCTGAGAGATCTTTCTTGCCAAGACGTGTCTCGAGGAATACTTTATCCTCTGCTGGAGCATGCTGATAGGCGAAATACATCGGGATAGTCTTCTTGCCTTGGATGATATCACCAGAGTCAGATTTGCCTGTCACTGCTGGATCGCCAAAGAGACCGATCACATCATCGCCTGTCTGGAAGACAATGCCCAGCTCATCAGCGAATATCGTTAGCTCTGGATCGATAGCTGTCTCTCCTGTAGCGATGATATGTCCGAAAAGAAGTGGGAAAAGAAATGTATATCTGCCTGTTACATCGATGAGATTATGCGTGATGATATAGTCGAGACTCACCTCCGAGAGTGGGAGATAATCAGAAAGAAATTGTTTGTATCGGCCTCGAGCGACAGATTGCATCGTCTGGGTCATAAGCTTGAGTAGTGCGATCTTGCGAGATGATTTGAGATCGCTGTCGATGATGCACTCTTGACTGAGGGCATAGAGGACATCGCCACCGATGATCGCTTGTGCATGACCGAAATGCTGACGATCTGCGATAGTGAGATCAGAGAGATTGCTTTGCATCGCAGTATGCAGCGTCGGTTGGTTTCGTCTCACTGCATCGCGATCGATGATATCATCATGAGCGAGGATAAAATCATGAAATAGCTCTAATGCACAAAATACAGCGAGTGATTCACTCGATGGATAGTCCAACTCATCAGCCATCATCATAGCTAGTGCTGGCCTGAGTCTCTTGCCTCCTGTCAGGACAAATGAGTGGATCTGATCTTTCCATCTGTCATTACCATAGGATCAGAGGCTCTGCGGTATATGGTGTGCGAGATAGGACTCGATAGAGGATACATAACGACTAAGTTCGGATGTGAAGAGAGACATCGACTAACTATAAAATAAAAGAATATATCGAAAGAGGGAAAAACCAATAATTAAGTTAATCAAAGGAAACTTCTTATATAACCAAAAGATGTCCTCATAACAATAGGAGATGCTAATCATCGTGAGATAGACAATCCCACCGACGATACTCATCCATCAGAGAGTAGGGAAAGAGAAGATGGCTGACACGAGATAGAGTATGCCACAGTAGATGAGGGCTTTTTGCTTACCGAGATAGACTGCTGTCGTCGTCAATCACGCTTGACGATCTGCATCGATATCAGGGATAGCTGAGTAGCAATGCATCGCCATACATCGGCAGAGAGAGGCTATAGCGATGGGAAGGGCATGATGTAGTGAAAATATCATATAGCTAAACTCTCTATCTATCCACAGTATAAGAGTAAATGGAGTAATAATATAGAGTATATTCATAATGCCATCAATAAAAGGCAATGCCTTCGCTCTTAGAGGGGGACAACTATAGAGATAAGAAGTGATAAAGAAAGGTATAAGACATACATAAGCTATTCGATTATATTCTCCCACACTTCCTCGAAAAGATGTATAAAGAATATTTCATGTAGCATAATAAAAGTCTACATATGTGAAAACTAAGGCTCCGAAGAAAATATATAGTATATTTATTGCGATAATACATATTTTTAAGCTTGTTTTATTAGTAAGCAAAAGATTTTCATACTCTCCCTTCTTGGCGTTATGTATATCGGTATCACCATCAGCTATGTCATTTCGACCATAAATCCACAGATTCGCTGGTAAAGTAAAGTATCCTCCGATTATGACTAATGCTATAATTCTGCATATCAGTACATTCATAGTTTGATCATGACTCAATCAAGGAATATATATTCGATTAGTCAAAAATCAACTTACTGCAAATAAAAGCAACATCGGTCATAAAACATAATGTCGAAATCTCGGACGAGAGATACGAAGGAGTGTCGAGA
>CAZBFX010000118.1:0-2817 GCA_964491325.1 uncultured Candidatus Peribacteria bacterium | reverse complement strand
CCATAGGGAGTGATGCTTTGGATCAGGGAGCTTGATTGATGAAGATCATCCCTCACTCGAGACGAGTAGCCACTTGCCTACATTGTTCCACATCGTCACCAAAGACCGCTGCACTGAGAGCAAGATCGTTATGATTGGCAATAGCGATCGACTCGTCGATACTGGATGATCTGATAATACTGGCTACGGGTCAGAAGACTTCTTCTTGGTAACTCGTCATCGTGGCATCTACATCTGCTAGTACCGTCGGTGCATAGATATTGCGTGTCTCGTCGAGAATTACTCAGCCAGTGAGACATTTGGCACCCTGTGCGATACTGGTAGTTACTTGTGCATGGATTTCCTGCACAAGCGATGCAGTCGCTAGTGATGAGATCTGTGTCGATGGATCCATCGGATCACCGATGATGAGCTTGCTCATATAGTCAGCCATCTTCGTGCAGAATGCATCGTAGTATTTCTCTAACACAATAAATCTCTTGGAAGAATTACATCTCTGACCACCATTGGAGATGCGGCATGCGACTGCCTGAGCGACCATAGCGTCAGTATCTGCGTGGTCGAGGACGAGGAATGCATCATTACCACCGAGCTCGAGGACAGAGGGTTTGAGATATTTGCCTGCGAGTGATCCGATGACGCTACCTGCTTTCTCTCCTCCCGTGAGGTTGACTCCTGCGACTGCAGGATGGGCGATGATCTGTTCGGATTGGGATGAAGAGATGAAGATATTCGTATACACTCACTCAGGAAAACCTGCCTGTGCAAATAACTCTCCGATCTTCTGTCCGCAGAGTGGGACATTGGAGGCGTGTTTGTAGATGACGGTATTGCCTGCGAGGATATTGGGGACTGCGGCTCTGAGGAGTTGATTGAAGGGGAAATTCCATGGTGCGATACCGTAGATGACACCGAGAGGATCGTATTGGATATGGCCTGTTAGTCATTCACTTGTAATTGTTTCATTTGCAAGGATTGATTCGAAGTTATTGGCATTTCGTCTGATGAGATTGACTGTTCATTGCATGCCTTTGACAGCCACACCATAGAGTCTGCCCATCTCGATCGTCTCGAGTTTTGCACAAGCATCGATATCCTGTTCAAGCACATCAGCGAGACGGAGCATGAGGCGTTTTTTCTCTGCTCTAGGTGTATCTTTTCGTGTGACATAGGCAGTGTGTGCTTTCGCTATGACCGTATCGAGTTCTTCGTTGCTGAGGGTCTCGAAGTTGGCGTTGATTTCATTCGTATAAGGGTTGCGGGAAGTGATGGTAGACATGGCAGATAGTATGCAGTAAAGTGGTAGTGACGGATTACATCCGTCCATAATAACAGATTATTTATTGAATGTTCTTTGTTTCGATTTTCAGGATTGGTTTGGATATAGTATGTGATGCGATCATAATCTCATTCATCACGGATGATATGATCATGATAGCGTCATTGTCGTGCGAATGCAATATCATGTTCGTTTGCGTATTTGGTAACGCCAATTTTGAATCAGCGGATAATCGATCATAATGATTCCGATAGGCATTGAACGGATGGTAGGGACAGATTACATCTGTCCTTATTATTAGGATGAATATCGTTTTTTGGACGCATGTAATGCGTCCCTACGGCGTGTGTATTGTTATTTGTTTTGTTTTCGCCAATGATAAGAATGCCATGAATATGATTTGGCATACAGACAAATTCGTGTATATCAACATGTGGATGAAATACAGGAATGTTGTTTCGCATGTCTCGTGTGATCTTACCTAGATCATTCAAAATCATTTTTCCGTCGATGATCTCTCCAAAATAATGTTCACGATCTTTCGTACATATCGTAATAAAATATCCTCATGGTGAGGTGTAATCATATCGTGAGGCACGAGGAGATT
Source organism: uncultured Candidatus Peribacteria bacterium (assembly GCA_964491325.1). Taxonomy (GTDB): domain Bacteria; phylum Patescibacteriota; class Gracilibacteria; order Absconditabacterales; family Absconditicoccaceae; genus Aalborg-AAW-1. Next base: position 931 of record CAZBFX010000118.1, on the reverse strand, counting down.
TGCGATGAAGGTCTGGCATCTATTCGTATTGTATAAATAATCTTATTCAACAACATCCTCCGGATATCTAAAATCAACATCGATAATATGCACACCTTTGCTTGCCTTCGCTGTGGCGATGGTCGATGCGAGATCGCTTGGTTTGCTGACATGATGGCCATGAGCACCGAATGCGGTCGCTAACATGACGAAGTCAGGATTGGTGAGATCGAGTCCATAATCAGCGAATCATCCATGCTGTTGTTTCCACCTGATCATGCCATAGGCGTTATCGTTTAAGATCACGATGACGAGATCCAGTCACAGTGAGACAGCAGTCTGGATATCACCGAGATTCATGAGGATGCCTCCATCACCGACGACAGCGATGATAGGCTTTTCAGGATAGAGGAGTTTGCACATCATCGCAGAGGAATATCCTGCTCCCATGGTGGCAAGTGCATTATCGAGCAGGAGGCTCTGTGGATGCAGTGCTTGATACAATCTCGCAAAATAGACTTTGTAGAGACCATTGTCCAGACAGACGATACCATCGTGCTGATAGAGATCTTGCACGATATCAATGACGAATGCAGGTGTGATATGATCGAGTTCTTTGCTCGTCGCTACCTGACGAGCAAGTCCCGCATCGATTGTCTTCTTGGTCTCTCGGATAGGAGTCAGATCTCGATTCTTTGTATCGATAGTCGCTTCGCAGAGCTGCCAGAGGGTATTGCCGATATCACCGATGACTTCGAGGGAGGGCATATAGAGAGTATCGACTTTAGACGGATAGAAGTTGATATGGATGAAATTTGTTTTGCTAGGATCAATAATGTTCGTCGGCTTCTCGATGGTATCATGACCGATAGCGATGATGAGGTCTGCTTGCTGGATAGCACCGTGGACATAGTCTTTGCTCGTGAGAGCGGCCGTCCCGAGGAACTGTGGC
>CAZBFX010000117.1:0-2851 GCA_964491325.1 uncultured Candidatus Peribacteria bacterium | reverse complement strand
AGCTGGTGCGAGACCTCGCAATGTCTGACGGCGTCTCGACTATATGATGGTAGATGCGAGACTCATCGACCGCATCACTACATGTGAGCATGCTGATACGGTGATGGGATCGGATCACTGCCCGGTCAGGCTTATTCTTTGATAATTTCTGTTTTGTCTGTATCGATATCGGTCTCGTTAGGAGTGATACTGATATGACTATGTTGTGAGAGAAAGGTATGGATATGCTTGGTCATTTGTCCACTGAGAATTTCTCTGAGGATATATCCCGAGAGAGTCACAAAGAGCGGTACGCCCATGATAGCATAGAGCATCGTCAAGATCTTGCCTCCCACAGTGTGTGGGACGAGATCACCCAGGCCTATCGTCGCCAGCGTCGTGATCGTATAGTAGAGTGAGTCAAACCGATGTCGTCCTTCGGTGAGGTGAAAACCTATCACGCCGACTAGGATGAATATTCCGATGGTGGTAAGGATTTTTGCTATAGTGATATTGGTGGTATCGAGGGTGGACATACGAAATTTATAAGTTGTAAATTATAAGTTTTAAGTGATCGAAGCTTGTATACTCTATTATAGCAATATTTATCTTTTTGTCAAATTTCAAGCAAAGAAAAACTCTCCCTGACCGTGTTGGGGGTTGGGGAGAGTGAGAGAGAAATAAGTAGATTATTGTTCAGTCTTTGAGGGACTATCTCCTGTTATGTTTGCTGCATTTGCTTTTCACTGTCTGATAGGATTTTTTTCTTGTTGAATATATACAGTAATATCCTGATTTGGGAGTATGCTATTTATATAAGGAGCTAGTTTTTTATGAACTGATAATACTTTAAGGTTTGAGAGATTGTTTATATTTTGAGGTAGTTTACTTATATCAGAGATGTTTATGATATCGAGCTCTTCAAGACTGGTTGGTGCATCCCATTTGCTTAGATCTTTGATACGCTGTATATGAAGTTCTTTAAGTTTAGTTAATTCGTTCAAGTTACTTGGTAAACTTTCACTGCTTAGTCAGACAGAATTTAAGGTAAGTTTCTCTATATTTTCGGGAAGTCTTTCTCGTCATGACATATTCTCTATATTAGAGATATTTAGTTCTGTAAGCTTGGTGTGTCATGAGAGATTTAAAGCTTTGTTACCCTCATAGTACTCAAGTGTGAGATGTTGAATATTCTTTTCGTTTTCTATGAAGTTAATCTCAGAATCTCTCAATCATACCTTAATATTTTGATATTCTATTTTTGTCACTTGACCATTTTCTCATTTCGTTAATGCACTAGCAAAAGAAGGAGATAATCATTCTGTATTTATCGGCTGTAATGTCTCAGTTGTCGCATTGCTTTCTGATTGTAGTAGATTTCCTGTATAGAACTTATTGTCTTCCGTTGCTTTTTTAAGATCTTCTGTTTTTGCTTTGTTGTCCTCTAATTTTTTAGTTAATGCATCAAGTTTGGGTTGATTATCTGTATTAAACTTTGTGAGAGTCTCATTCTCTGTTTGAAGAAGCTGTTTCTGTTCGTTGATATACGATAACCTTGCATTAATTTCTCCTATTTTTTGATTTTCTGCTGCTGTATCGGCATATGGGTCAGTTGCTTCTTTACTTGCCTTAGCTACTTCTTCAAGCTCTTTTTCTCCGAGAAGAGTATTCTCTTCTTTTATATACTCTCCGATAGTTATTTCATTAGTCGTAACAATTTCTTTATTTTTTTCTATAGTGGTTTGTAGTTCAAATCTATCCATATCAGATTGCACCTCTTGTATAGATTGTTTACTGATATCGATAAATTCTTCTATTTCATTGATTGTTTCGAGATTCTCTGCCTTTTCTTCTGCTAGACGTTCTTTTTCTTTGTTAAGATCCGGTAGTATTTTTTCTTTTGTATTTTTAATTTCACTTACTATCTTGTTTCTGAATGTCTGATCTACTGATGTATACTTATCTTTGTATGAAGCGAAAGTTTCTTCAAGGCTTTTTAGTTTTCCCGTTTCATGTTGTATGCGTAATTCCAGTTGTCGTTGTTCTTCCTGTATTCTTTGTCATTCGGTGCTTGTGAGAGAACGAGCAAATTCATGCTTTTGCTGGTCAGCATATTGTGTTTTTTGCTCTTGCATCTTTTCTCTATAGAATAGTTGATCTTCTTGTTCTTTGAGGTTGTCTACTTTTTCTTGTCGATTTTTTATACTCTGTTCGAGTTCTGCATAGCCTGTAGGATCAGTGAGGAACGATCACTTATTTACTCTTTCTGTGCGATTTTCTAAGAGTGCTTTTAAACCTTCCTCAGCTTTTTGGAGTTCTGTTTCTATACGAGTCTTTTCTGTCGTATTGTCTGTACGGAGAGTCTCAGCTGTGGTTGTGTTTGTATTGATATTTTTTTGTACCGTATTTGTCTTGAGTGTTTTGTCTTGAGCGAGAGCATTTTCATAGTCTACTTTTTTCTTGTCGAGGTCTATTTTATTGTCATTTAAAGTTTTATTTAATCCGCCTTTACCGTCTATACCAAATAGATCATCCTCTAAAGACTGAGTACGGCTGATTTTCTTTAATGCATCAGTAACGTACTTTTTTCATTCTTCTCATGCAAGTCATGGCATCTTGCCTAATCCTGGGAGGTCTTGATCAACTACTCTTGACCCATAGAGTGTGATATAATTGTTGATAAGCACTTCTGTTGCTTTTCTTCTGGCTAGTACATCGCTATCTTTTGTGGATGATGAAGAGATAGTGTTGAGTATTGCTCTTTGTTTCGCATTATCTTCTATAAGTGCATATGCTTCTTTTTCTTTTGCTGCGATAGTTTTTTCTGTTTCGTTGAATAGTTTTTGAGCATCTGCATACTCTTTTTGTGCTG
>CAZBFX010000116.1:0-2851 GCA_964491325.1 uncultured Candidatus Peribacteria bacterium | reverse complement strand
TCTCGATAACTTCATCGCTCAGTATCTCGATACGTTTATCATCACGGCAATGCTCGGGATCATGATCGGTGGGAGGCTGGGACATATACTGATCTATGATCTATCCTACTTCATCGCACATCCTGCACAGATACTCGCTATCAATAAATGAGGTATGTCATTTATCGGAGGTATTGTCGGTGAGATCATCGCAATGACAGTCTTGGTAGTACGATACAATCGTCGTCATACTGGATCGAATCAGCGTCAGAAACTATCTCCTTTATTACTTCTCGATATGATGATGCCGATTATCCCCGTAGGGATATTTCTCGGTCGTTTTGCGAATTTCCTCAATCAAGAACTCTACGGTCTCGTCGTCCCTGCAGATGCATGGTGATTGCCATCGTGGTTGGTTAATATTCTTATATCGACGAATTTCTTCCATGTCTATGACAAGATCGATATGTTTTTGAGATTGAATACAAACTTCCTCTCGATGATAGGTGAATGATTGATCGTCGGTGGCATCGTGTGGTATTTCTTCATCCGTCGTCGATTGAGCAAGAAATTAGCTGTCTGACAGTTATCAGCGATTTTTCTCCTCAGTTATTCGACGATCAGATTCTTCTTCGAGTATCTCAGACAAGATAGTCAGGCAGAATTTGTCCGAGCATTCACCAAATCGCAGTGGTTCTTTGTTGGATTTATACTTTTCTGTATTGGATTTTTATGTCGGAAGAGGAAGAGATAGTTTTTAGATTATATAATCTCCATGCACACTTTCACTCTCACATCTGACTATATCGAACTCAATAAACTTCTCAAATACTACAGTCTCGTCGAGAGCGGGGCAGAGGCGAAGCAGGTGATCACCGACTGACTCGTATCGGTGAATGGTCATGCTGAACTTCGCATCCGCAATAAGCTCGTTGCTGGCGATAGAGTAGTGTATGATGGTCAGGAGATTATTGTTGTGGCAAGCTAGCTTGTTTTTTTACCCACTCACCAAGTGTCATCTTCTGTTCATAGAGTTCTGTCGCTAAGTCTCTCCCGACATATCTCCAGTGTCGAGGTTCGGGCTGGTAGGTGTCGATCTTGACTCACTTTTGATAGGTATTGTGTCGTCCATAACGATGTGCATTGTCGCTCAGTCGGGCATAGTACTTCTTGAAATCTGCACGAGAAAGAAAACTGCCTGCATTCGTCGCAGCGAAGAGATCGATAGCAAGTCCTCCCTGATGTTCGCTATGACCAGCAGGAGCACAGAGCGTATCCGAACATCCTTTGCTCTTGAGATTTTTTTGATAACTATATGATCTGTAGGCAGAGACGATGACGAGCTTCTTGCCAAATATCTCATGAAACTCTCCTGCGAGAGCATAGAGTGTGTCTGCTGCATCTTTTCTGAGCTGTAGCTTTTTTCATTGGATGATGAGATGTGTATGATCGAGGGTAACAAGATTGCTAGGGATATAGTGCTTATCGCTGAAGCTCTGCTGTCTAGAGACATATCTCTGGAGTGAGTCATCGCTGATGAGGTCGTATTGTTTGTCCGCTTCGCTCACTCCAGTCTGACTCATAGTATCTATATAGTTGGTGAGGAAGCTATTGCTATCCAACAATGTGTGAATATTTATATCATCCTGTCTGCCACTACCGATATAGCGGATAGTATTGCTCGTAGAGATAGGGACGGCTACCTTTCACTCTGTCTGTGCATAACTGACAAGTGATATTCATCATGCGATGAGAGTGAGAGAGGTTAGAATGATGAGGATGCGATCGTGGGTGCTCATTAGTAGTGTTGAATGCTAAATTCTTACTTTTCAATTTCTTATAGTGTTACTATAGTAACTCCAGGATAATAGTACTTGATGATCTGATCGTAGGTGGCACCATTGCGTGCCATGGATGATGCACCCTTACCAGCGAGACCGACACCATGTCCATCAAATGTGCTACAGTAGTCGCTATCGAGGACTGACTTCAGATATGGTGTATCTGACCATCATCGCTTCTCCGCTGCTGATCGAGTGAATCCTGCCGAACAGGAGAAGTAAGGGAGAAAGGCTAATGTTCATGAATACATGACATACTCATTTTTTGTCGCTTTGAGGGCTTTGGGCCACAGCTTCAGTGTATCACCTACTCATGCACCAGCATATTTTTGGAAGATGCGTGCATCATCGACAGCATTGTAGGAGACTCAGCTAGGTATAGATGGATGACGATTATTGGGGTCGAGATAGTAGAGCATATAGTTCTTGGCGATGATGGACATGACTTTGTTTTTTTCTCGAGGTTCGCTATCGTTTGTCTCGACAATACCTGCCATATAATCATCGAATGAGACTGTATTGGTGACGACATATTGCATGGCGGGTGACGATTGACCTATTTTTTTAATGAATTGTGGTGCTATCGCGATGCTACCATAAAAGTTGTTTCGTGCTATGCCGCCATATGACGCTCTCTCATAGTTGCTGAAATATATCCTTCCTGTCATATTTTTGTTTTGGATAGTGATACTATCCATGATAGCACCGCTGATAGTTTTACTGTTGTAGATGAGTTTGTTATTTTTGATCTGTAAGCGAAATGATGCTCATGAAAATACTGTCCCCTGACTGTCTGTCACGATACAAGTACTACAACGAATATATCGAGAATTCATTGTTGTACTGAGATCATAGAGTAGGATAGTGATAGGTCTTTGTATCAATGTATCGATAGTATATATATCGATAGTACTATGTTTTTTGGTCGCAGTGCTTGGTGTGGCGATCTTGCCGATGACTTTCTCGTAGTTCGCCCTTCTCTCTTGTCTCTCGATCTCGCTATCGCTGGTTCGATTGAGATTAAATACTAT
>CAZBFX010000115.1:0-2870 GCA_964491325.1 uncultured Candidatus Peribacteria bacterium | reverse complement strand
ATGTCCAATGTGAAGAAGCTAGAAGATGTGAAGTCTGACCAAGATTTGGCGAAACAGTCCTTCGATGGGATACAGGAGAGGGGCAAAGTAAAGAGACTCAAACGCATGACCAAAAAAGAAGCTGAGATGATAGCAACGAATCTCAAAGAGCAGATGGATACAGCTATCGCAGAGTGGAGATTTGAAGAGGCGGCGATTATCAGAGATCAGTTGAAGGAGTTGAGGGGAGACTAGTGCAGTTATAAGTTGTCGAAAATCGTTGAAAGTTGTTGAAAATAGTCAAACTAAAAATAAATATTATGTATTATACATTTTTAATTCTTCATAGTCTCGCATGGTGCAGGTGGGAGAGAGGTATCGTCATTATAAGTCGACGCCAGAGCAGGATCACATCTACGAGGTGATTGGGATTGCAAGACATACAGAGACGAGGGATGCTTTGGTCTTATATAAACCCTTGTATGAGGAAAGCGAACCGAGTAGTGATCATGCTGAGACGATGCAGGATTTCTTATCTGATGTGGGAGCTGATTGTTGTGCTCGTCCACTGTCGATGTGGGATGAAGAAGTAGAATGGGAAGGGAAGAGAGTTAGAAGGTTTGTAAGGTTATAAAGTTCATAAAGTACCAGTATTTAAATAATATTTATTGATAATTAGCTGTATGTACTGCCAGAAAACGACCGATGAGGATTGTCAAAAATTGCTTTCGTATTCGTACGAGATCGAAGTAGATACATTTCTTGTAGTTGAAAAGAAAGATAATGCTTTTATTATTTCAGATGATGTCTATCATCTTCCTCAGCCAGAAAAATGGTCATCGGAATGATATCGAGATGATATTAGATATGTCCAAGATAGTATATCATCTACTTATCGTATTGCTTACACAGTGTATGAGGAGAATGTTCCTATGGGTTTGATCTGGTGACATACAGTCTCCAAAGAGTGAAAATTGAGAATGGGAATTGATGGAATACTTGTGGCTCAACAGTTTCGTGGTCGTGGTGCGTGAGTTTGTCTTCTTCAGACTATGATAGATCATGCAAAGAGTATGGAATGTGTCGGTGTGATGATGGAACTCGATACACATAAATATGAATCTTGTCGTCTCTGTCAGAAAATGTGATTTACCCTTGCGGGTATACTTACTTTTAGTCGAGATCATGCTGAACCATATCCAGGATCGAAAGATGTACTGCGATGGCGGTATGATATAACTGTTGCTTAGCACCGTGAAGTAATTATTTATTATATATTCTTCAATGATACCCTTTCTGCCAAGAATTAAACTTTATACTATGTAGTATTTAATATGTCTGATACGTATAGAAAAGACAAAGGATATGCAGGGGAGGATATGGCTCTCGCATATTATCGTGAGCGTGGCTATAGACTCATCCAGCAAAACTACACTATCCCTGGCGGAGAGATCGATCTTATCATGACTGATGAGAAGACTCTCGTCTTCGTCGAGGTAAAGGTGATGGATTATCTGGATGATATGTATGACTATATCACCCCTGCCAAGCGTAAAGCCCTCGAGAGGACGATAGAGACATATCTACGAACTTCTCCGAGTCAGCTCATCCAGAGACTGGATGTCGTGTTTATCCATCAGGGGAAGATTGTGGAAGTGTTTGAAGATGTGACGGGAGGGTAGTTATAAGTATTATTTTTAATAAAAAGCCTTAATCATATTATACGATCAAGGCTTTTTTAGAGTATGAGATTATAAACTTATTCTGTTGTTCACTTTGGTTCCTCGTTTCTCTCTTCTTCTTTGCTTTTATAGCCCTCTGCTAATCGTTTCGAATACGCAAAAAAAGCATCTATATTTAATTTTTTATTTACAATAAGTTCATCCAATCAATATTTCCTTACTTCGCTTTCACCTATATCATATTCATCTCTTACAGGACGTTGATTGATACATATGTTCTTATAGTCTTTTTTATTTCATTTTCAATTTACTAATGCTAGAAATGATGTTATATATTGCTCTTTGGTGATTTCGCTATTTCAACTTGAAAACATAGAATCCAGGCGATTGTCTTTAAATATTGCTGCTCATAAAGGTTCTAGAGCATTTGCAATACTACTTTCTCAATCATATCGATATTCTCGTTGTGAAATACTTGATTCTAAGTTCTCTAGTGCATCTTCTCTAGAAGTGTTATTAGTCATGATATTGAAATAATATATAAAATCGGGCAGGTTGCTTATATGCATATATAATGATATTCTTTTGTTTGTCAACTTTTTAATGCAATTTCTTTGAACTTTTTTACTTTAGATTGCTATATGATCATGAAATGACTATAAATACCATATTTTAGGTTGCATTTCTCCCGTATGAAATACCCATCACTTATTATCTGACTCTTGATCGGAGCAGGACTTACTATAACTTCTATCTTCTGACTCTGTCGTCGAGGAGAGATGTGCTTCACGTCATCGTTCTCATCCACATTGTCGATAAAGGGGACAGGTGGTTTGTATACGACAACAGGGACGCAGTTCCCATCGCTCGATGCGACATCGAAGGCACTCACTGAGACGATGGAGCTCATCCAGTCACAGTATTATGAGACATGATCGATCGATCTGGATAGGATGAGTCGTCAGGCTCTTGCTGCTTTTGTGGATGCTCTCGGAGATCCATTTACCTCCTATCTCGAGCCAGTCACGGATAAGTCATTTGGCGAAGCTCTCCAGTGAGAGACCAATATCGAAGGTATCGGTGCCTATATCTCGAAGAAAAATGGCGTCTTTATGGTCGAAGAAGTGATCAAATGATCGCCAGCGATGCTTGGCGGTGTGAAGCCACTAGATATGATCGTGAAGATCAATGGGAGTGGATTGGAGGATC
>CAZBFX010000114.1:0-2916 GCA_964491325.1 uncultured Candidatus Peribacteria bacterium | reverse complement strand
AACAAAAGCGTCTGGCTTTGGCGAAAGTCCTCATGGATGAACCTGATATGCTGATCCTCGATGAGCCGACCAACCACCTCGATCTGGATATGATCGAACGACTGGAGAAGTTTCTCCGTACGAGTGCGATGACGCTACTCATGGTGACGCATGATAGATATTTTCTCCAGCGTGTATGTACGCAGATCATCGAGCTCGAGAGAGGACATCTGTATTTCTATCCTGGTAACTATAGCTCCTACCTCACGAAGAAAGCAGAGCGTCTCGAACAGGATCACAAAAACACCCATATCATGAAACAGCTCTATCGTAGAGAGCTCGCATGGGTCAAGAAAGATCCGAGAGCGAGGGAATCCAAATCCAGAAAAAGATCGGCGGATTTTTACGCACTCCAGGATGCTTATCATGCGAAGAAAGAATCACTGGCACATGCATCGAAGACGATCGATATCGTCCAGAGTGATACGAATGCTATTCCACAGTTGGGGACGAAGATCATGGTCTTGTCACATGTGTCGAAGTCTTTTGATGAGAAAGTAATCTTGTCTGACTTCTCGCACGAGTTTCGCCACGGTGAACGTATCGGTATCCTCGGTAAGAATGGTGTCGGAAAATCTACTTTTCTCAATATACTGACCGATGCAGTCGCTATCGACAAGGGGAGGATAGAGAGAGCGGACAATCTGCGTATCGGCTACTATAGTCAGCAGATGCAGTTTCCTGAGCATGTGAGAGTGATCGAGTATGCGAAGTCGGTCGCTGACTCTATGATGGTCGGCAAAGAGAAGGTCTCGACAGCGAAACTGCTCGAGCGTTTTCTCTTCACTCCTGCACAGCAGCAGAGTCGAGTGCATGATCTCAGTGGTGGTGAGCAGAGGAGGCTGTTTCTCCTGACGACGCTGATGCGTGTACCCAATTTTCTCATCCTCGATGAACCGACCAATGATCTGGATATCGATACGCTGACGGCATTAGAGGACTTCCTGGTTTCGTATCAGTGATGTCTGATCGTGATCTCGCATGATAGATATTTCATCGATAAGATCGCTGATCGCATATTCTTCTTCGAAGGTGGAGGCAAGGTTACGGATTTCCAGGGATGATATACGATGTGGGTAAGTAGGGAGAATAGAGTGAATAGGGAAAAGAGAGAGAATAGAGTGAAATGACATTCCACGGAAACCAAAAAAGTATCCTTTCATGATGCAGAAGGAGAATCGATCATCCCTGCGAGAAAAAATCTGACCTATAATGAGAAGCGTGAGTTCGAATCGCTGATCGATCAGATAGCGACGGGGGAGAGACGCAAGGATGAGATCAACACGATATTTCAGACGCAAGAGTTATCGCATGATGTGATCAAGTCGCTCGGCAAAGAACTTCATACACTTGTCCATGATCTCCAGATGAAAGAGGAGAGGTGGTTAGAGCTGAGTGAGAGGGTGTAGGTTATTATAAAGTATTATTGTGTTACCTTTTCTCTTTTTTGGTCTTCGAGATTCAATTTATATGCTTCAATCATTGTATCTCGTTCTTGATCGCTATAGATTTTATATTGTTGGACGAATGCTGCTTTGACCCTGCTGTCTGATAGATATGATATAGTTTCTTGCTTCATCTCTAAGATCTCATCGATTTTTTCTTTTATAGCATTTCTTGGGAAAGGATTTTCTTGGAATGCTTCTTTTTTTCATTTTTCTATTCCATTTTTTACATATTCCTTATCTCATTGTCCCTTCTCTCTTCATAGGCTTTCGAATGAATTAATATGAGTCAGTAATTTTGATATGTACTTCTCCTCTACTATCTTGTCTTTAATAACTTTCATTTTCTTGAGAATATATATCTTTGTACCGTTTGCTATTTCTTCTATCAGTTCTTCTGTAGTCAGCAATCATAGTCTCAATATATCTCAAGGTCTTTCTTCAAGAGAAGTATAGGTAGCACTTTCTAAACTATCGCTAGATTTAAAAGTCCTTTGTACTGCATTACATAAGTTTTGTTTTCGTTTGCTGTTGTTCTGTATTACTGTATCATCTGATAGGAATAGTTTGTATTCTTGGTAGAAATCGGTGTAAGATCTAGAGCCCCATTCGTCTGTGTTGAGTTCTTGTATCATTTGATTTGTATATTTTTCTTTCATATCTGTGGTGACTCGTTCTCCATCGTTCACTATCTGATATGGTGTGATGTTTTCTCAGAAAAATTTCAGACAGTCTGAGATGTACTCTATGATCATAGTAAAATAAAGTATGTCGTTTATTTGGACTATTTGATCGAGGAAAAGCTGTTTCATATCTTCCTTTGTCTTTGCTAATAGTCTTGGTCTATCTTTTTCTGGTTGTGTATTAATATAGGAAATAACTTTTTCTATTGTTGATTTTACTTGAAAGAAAGTGTTAACTTTTCCTATTCAGCCTGCCAAGCTTGATAAAATATCTGAATCTTTCTTAAATCCTTCATACCCTTGCCTATTTCCTTCATCTTCTTTTCTTTTCTCTCTTTTGGCGGCAACATTAAACATCTTTGCGATATCTACGAATAAAAAAGAAACATTATCGTTTATAATGAAAAATATATCTTTGTCAAATAAAACAAGAGTTTTTTGCCTCATTTTACGAAAAGATGACTGAGTGGTGGGTTTCTGATGGGAACTGTTCCTTATTATCCAAGATATTCACTACTTTCTCGAGTGTATCGAGGGAGTAGGGTATGGAGAATGTATTATCGGCGAGTGTGATATCTGCAGACTGGAGTCTCGCAATCACCCCTGTGAGATTATCGCCATTGAGTTTCCCATTGAGGACTCAACCTGAGATAGTGAGTGTATAGCCAAACTGTTCGTCATTGACGATGCGTACCTTCGATATAGTCTGATTTACCTTTTGTGGATCCTGTGTGGTCTGTGCTGAGAGA
>CAZBFX010000113.1:0-2928 GCA_964491325.1 uncultured Candidatus Peribacteria bacterium | reverse complement strand
CACACACATCCAACATATCACAACCTCTCCTTCCAGCCGTTCGGAGAGGTTTTTATAAAAAGAAAGAGAGCGTGAAAGACAGAAAGAATGAGAGATGTGTTCTTGTATAAAAAACGGACGATCAGGAAAACCCGTCGTCAGCGAAGAAAGAAATGGTAGGGAACGGTTGGTAAATGGATAAGGTCTTTAGAAACCGATCCAACCGCCCCTACCTCATAAAGAGGTGACTCCTTGATGATGGAAGTCACCCAGTACATTTGCCGAGCCTCCTATTCGTAGGTCCAGCTCATCAATATGTTTTTTTATTGTACATAAAAAATAGCCCGAATCAATGGGAAATATAAGAAAGTCAACTACGGAGGATATGTCTGTATTATGAATTCTTAATTCTGTACTTTTAACTCTTATGAAGTCGATCTTTGCCATGGATGAGCATCACACCATCATCACTATCGAGAGGGAAGATAGTATATGTTATATGATGGGAGTCAAGGTAATCGTATGTTTCTTGCATCTTGTTCTTGAATTTGATGACATCATCGATTATAATGGTGCTTAGTGGATGCATACTATATGTAAGTTGTCTTAGATAATCCAGGGTTTCTGATTTTCTCCCATCGATGAAGAACATATCATATGGCTGTATGATATATCTCTCCAGAGGGTACCTGTTGATATGTCCGAGAAAGTGATAGACAAAGTGATATTTCCTCTGATCGAGAGATAGTCATGCTTGCCGATAATGTGGATATGATATTTCTCGACTCAGCAGTGACAGTGCTACATCATCCTTATGTTGCTCATACATCACTTCGGCTATGACACGACTACTATATCAGACAGCACTGCCGACTTCTATGACACGACAGGGTTTATATGCTTGTATATGTTTTCTCAAAAAATCTTCCGTTGCCTGACTGATCAGTGGAATATCATAGTGTTCACAGTAGTTTCTCAAGAGAGATAGTTCCATACACCGACAGTAAAACTATATAAAGCGAAAGCTCACACAAACAAGCTAAAAACATATTCTTTAATTCATTATCTTGGCTTTCAGCCCTTAGCTTTAGCCTTTATTATATTTATTTTCTTTTCTTTTTGCAAGACATGACAGACCAAAGCATTCACTCCAATGTGAGTATCGCATTTACCCCTAGCGACAAAACCAGTCCTAGACCAGCGTGATCATCATCACGCAGATCATGATGATCAAGATGACATCATACGAAGAAATTCGCTGATCCAGCGATGAATTCAGACAAATATGTCGCTCATAGATACAAGACAGCGACAGAAACAACATTTACCATCAAACAATCCGAAAGCCCTGTGAGAATCTGATCATTGCTCTGACTCGAGCAGGTCGGGCAGTGTATCTTTATCGAATCAGATGATGATCTTATCCTCGTCGATGCAGGTATGGAATTCTCTGCAAGCGAGACGCTTGGGGCAGATTATATTATCCCTGATATCTCCTATATCAAGAAAAACATGAAGAAATTTAGAGGAGTGTTCCTCACGCATGGTCATTTGGATCATATCGGTGCATTGAGAGATATCCTTCCTGATCTAGGCTTTCCTATGGTCTATACGACACCGCTCACGCTCGGACTCGTGAAGAAATCATTTGATGATCCTAAACTAGCACAGCAAGTCAAATACAAGATAGTCGATCCTGACATAGATATCGTCAGAGCTGGTAATTTCTTGGTAGAGTTTGTGAGAGTCAATCACAATATCCCTGAGACATTTGCTCTCTCTATCACGACGCCAAAAGGTGTCATCTTCACATCGGCCGACTTTAAGATCGATCACACACCTGCGATCGACCTCCCTGCAGATTTGGCGAAAATCGCTCGTATCGGTACAGAGTGAGTGAAGCTCTATATAGGTGATTCATTGGGATCGCAAAATCCATGATTTGCTATCTCGGAGAAAGTGATCGGACAGAATCTCGAGAGACAGATCCAAGGTACTAAGTGAAGACTCATCATCGCAACATTTGCGTCCAATGTCGGTCGTGTCATCCAGATCATCGAATCGGCAGCGAGATGTGGTAAGTATGTCTTCTTATCAGGAAGATCGATGGTCAATTATACGGAGATTGCTACCGAACTCGGATATATCAGAGTGCCAAAATGAGTTGTCAGGACAGTCGATAATGATATCAATACATTGCCTGATGACAAGGTCATTCTACTGTGTACAGGTGCACAGGGTGAGGAATTTTCCGCTCTCGCAAGGATGTCGAGAGGTGAGTTTGCACAGGTGGAGCTCAGACCTGGTGATACGGTGATGGTATCGTCTCGTGCTATCCCTGGCAATGAGAAGCAGATGGCTAAGATGATCAATACGCTTGTAGTCCAATGAATCAATATGATTACTCTCGATGATATGGATATCCATGCTTCGGGACATGGATGAGCGGAAGATCACAAGATCATGTTAGGATTGCTCAAACCACAGCGATTTCTCCCATTCTATACCGAAGCGAGTCTCAGATATAGACATAGAGCATTGGCGATGGATATGGGTATGCCGAGTGAGAGGATCATGATGCCTGCAGGTAATGGTGCCATACTGGAGATGTATGACAATGGCGTCAGAATATCTGATGAGAAGCTCAAGATGAATGTCGTCCTTATCGATGGTAAAGGAAAATGACATCTCTCGGGTGAATATGTCATCAAGGCTCGTCAGATCATGGCAGAGTGAGGTATGGTTCTCCTGACTTTCAAAGTCGATACAGAGAGTGGAGAACTTGTCGGTAATGTCCAGATAGAGTCGAGATGATTTGTTTATTCGTCAGAAGTGAAGAGTATCCACACACAAGTCGTCGAATTTGCTCGTAAGCAATATATCAACAATAAAGCGAAAGGACAATCTATCCATGATAATCTCAAATCTATCAAAGAAGATCTCTCGGGC
>CAZBFX010000112.1:0-3008 GCA_964491325.1 uncultured Candidatus Peribacteria bacterium | reverse complement strand
ATTGTGTGAGGTATTGCCTAGAGAGTGTGTAATGAGAGATTTTCATGAGATACATGATGTAATAAGCAGACAGTGAGACCCACGCAGTTCTGCGGGGCAGGACAGTAAGACAGTCAGACAGTGATGATCTCTCATACCAGTTTGGACGCTCCATAAGTCTCACTATCAGAGAGATGAAGCGAAGATTGCGAAGCTTCTGGCCGAGCATAGTCATTCGGATGATGGCTATATCGATGTGACTTGTGCGTATATCCGTCTCGATGATGGACGTATCGTCCTCCAGCATCTCCCCAAGCATAATATTTTCATCTTACCAGGAGGGAAAGTCGATGCAGGTGAGACTATCGAACAGTGACTTGTGAGAGAATGCCAAGAAGAGATAGCTATCACACCGACAGCTTATACACTGTTTGGTATCTGCAAAGTAGTATTTCAGGGTGTCCCGACGAGATTATGGTACTATGATGTGACTGCCTATGAAGGGACTATTACGAATCTTGAACCACAGAAACATGCTCTCCAGTATGCTCGTATCGAGCCATCGAACAATAGATGGTGATTACAGATTGTCTTGGACAATACTATTGTCTCGGATGCGGATGAACTCAACAATAGCTTTAGAGATATGATCTTGTGTGAGAAAGATTTCCGTCAGCCTGAATATAAATTTGAAGACCGGATAGATGCTCCGTTGATCATGGAACAAGATGATGCTGAATATGCGACCTTGTATATGGATATGGCGAAGAAGCAGTATGTGTTGCAGGGGCAAAAAGAAGTAGAAAAAGGCAAAAGGCAACAAGAAGTACAGACTTCTTCCGAACTTTCAGCCTACCATTCTCGATGCAGAAAACAATCCTTGTCAGATACAGAAAACTTTCATACTCTGACAGAAGACGAGAAGATAGATCGCTATATCGATGCGGAGAAGAGATTAGCGTTTATCTCGCATGCACCGATCAACTGGTGTCCGAGCTGTATGACAGCTTTGGCAAACGAAGATCTCGATGGGAATGTGTGTGAACGCTGTGGTACGACGATAGAGCGTCGCAAGATGCGTCAGTGGATGATTCGTATCACGGACTATGCACAGAGGTTGCTCGATGGTCTGGACCTCTTGCCCGAACGACAAGATAATATCAAAGCGATGCAGAGGCACTGGATAGGCAGAAGTGAATGAACGACATTTACTTTCCAGGTGGCGAAGCATTCTCTCTCATTCGATGTCTATACGACTCGTATCGATACAGTCTATGGTGTGACGTTTGTCTCTCTCGCACCTGAGCATGCATTGGTCGAGCAGATCACGACGGATGCACAGCGTGATGCAGTGATAGCCTATGTCGAAGAGACGAAGAGCAAGACGGATATCCAGCGTCAAGAAGCCAAAGAAAAGACAGGTGTCTGGACAGGAGCGTATGCTATCAATCCTTTCACTAACGAGCAGATCCCTATCTGGGTGGCGGATTATGTCTTGATGGATTATGGAACAGGAGCAGTGATGGCTGTGCCAGCTCATGATGAGAGAGATTGGGAGTTTGCGAAGAAGTTTGGTTTAGATATAAAACAAGTTGTTGCACCTCTGTTTATTGGAGAAGGAGAAGATAAGCCTAGAGAGGATGTTCAAACGCTTAATAGAAAGAAAATTGATGTATTTTTAGAAAATGATGAGGGGGAGTTTTTAATTTTAAGAGAAGATAATCCAACTCGTTATCATTTTATATGATGAGGAATAGAAGAAGGAGAGACGGAGTTGGAAGCCGTAGGAAAAGAGACTATTGAAGAAAGCGGATATATAGATTTCGAAATAATTCAACCAGTCTTATGAACATATACTGCTTCGCAGGACTATAGACACCCCAAACAGAAAAATCAAAATACTATTGGACAATTTTTTCATCTAAAAATAACTAGCACAAAGCAAATTGCTTCAGAAGTTGATGACGGTAAACATACTATTCAATGGATGAAAAAGGAGGACATTGCACAAACAATTAATTGGAAACATCATTTGTTTGCTTGGAATGTTTTCTGTAATAATATGCAAGCATATGTAGATAAATGAGTCCTTGTAAACTCATGACCATTTACCGGTATGACATCGCAAGAAGCTATCCCTGCGATGCAGGCACGACTTGCCGAGAGAGATATTGGTCGTAAGAAGATCAACTATCGTATCCAAGACCGAGTCTTCTCTCGTCAGAGATATCGAGGTGAACCGATCCCGATGCTCTACGTCCCGAAGAGGAAAGTATATGAGCTGAGATTTCGTGATGCGAAGCGACGAGATGCACTCGGTGTGACCAAGACGATAGAGACCAGAGCAGGTAATCCTGATGAAGCAGAGAGATTCTTTGGCAACATCGCTATCGGAGATATCATCGCAGCGAAGTTTGTCGAGACAGGAGAGTACAAACACTTCCTCGTGACCAAGACATATTACTGGAAACAGATCCGTGATCTCCGAGATGCCGGTGAAGAGACGATGCAGCGTATCTATTCGAGTGGTAAGGCACCTGTTTCCTTAGAGCAACTGGTGAGTGACTTCGAAGCAACCAGTCCTGACTATGCGGACCGTCTTCATCAGCATGGTCTCTATGGATTTGCTATCGAGCCGTATGATATCGCTAGGGATATTTCGTCCAATAACTATCAGATCCGTCCGATGGCGTCAGACGAATTACCTTTGACACTACCTGATGTTGCTCATTACGAACCGACGGGGACCGAAGAGTGACCGCTAGCGAAGATTAGCGAGTGGATCGATCAGGTTTTGCCTGATGGGACGCCCGCTCGTCGTGAGTCCAATACGATGCCTGGTCGGGCTGGATCGTCGTGGTACTGGATCAGATATATGGATCCTCGTAATGCTGCTGCCGTCGTGTCGCCTGAAGTCGAAGCGTATCGATGACAAGTCGATCTCTATGTCGGAGGGATGGAGCATGCCTGTAGACATCTGATCTATGCGAGATTTCGACATAAGTTCCTCAAAGATATCGGTGTCGTGA
>CAZBFX010000111.1:0-3107 GCA_964491325.1 uncultured Candidatus Peribacteria bacterium | reverse complement strand
CCGATATACATGATCATCGTGATAGAGAGAGCTATGGTGATCCTCAAGAGCGTCCTCGTGACCCTGACAATCCATGGAGCGTTTTTCGTCAGACTCACAAAAGCCACAGCTTCCCATTCCCCTCCCATACTTGCACAGTTATCTTTGTTTGATCATGGGATCGATGGTGTCGCATAACACTTTCACAACTTTTCTTCCCGATTTCATTTCTTCGTCTTACAGTCATCCTGTCCTGTCGATGGGATCACTCTATAACACGCTTTTGTGATCCCGAGACTAGCGTCGGTCGATGTGCTTCCACGAAAAACTTCATTACCGACAGCATTCTTGTTGAGTCCGATATTGATCACATGCTGGAGATCTCTGGATGGCTGGAATGCTCTATCGAGCAAATCACTAGCGAAGACGGCATCTGACGAGATACTCGTCACACACAACATCGTCAAGAAGAATAAAGCGAAATATCTGACCATAGAGAAAATTTTTGTGAGTAAAGTTTATATTACTTTTCTACTATTAAGTATTTCTGCTAGTGCCTGACGGATATTATTCTCGTACAAATAACGAATAACTTCGCTTCTTTTTTCAGAATATTTTCTGTCAACACTTTTAAAATAAGAAGCCGAAAGAATTCATATACATGCACTAATAAAAATTGACATTCATTCATGTTCTTTATTTAATGATCTATTCAGTGCGTATTCTCAAGCGAGAAAAGTAGGAAATGCAAGTGTTCTAGACCAACCGATTATACTTTCTCATAGAGTACTACTACTCTTAACCGCATCAAGAAAGTCATTCAATGCCTGAGGCATATGTATTGAATTAATAAATCATGTATATAGTAACAAAGAAATAATCTTCTTGCTGTCTTTATTCTCCGGAAGTTGCACATTATATCACAGTTCATATATATTTTGAGCATCTTGCTTATCCAGTACCATTCATTGATTTTGGATAAGCTTCATCACTGCATTGACTCGTTCCTTTTTACTAGAAACAAGAGCATTCTTTATAATATCAAATGCTGTGAAACTAGTTTTGAATTTCTTATTACAATCTTGTGCTTTGGTCGGCATACTTCCTATCCACTCCATAGAAGCTGGATCGATCTTTACTTGCTCCAACAATTCAATAAGGCGTGGCTCTGATTTTAGAAGTCATTCTACCTGACTGACTATGTCAGATAAATCTACTTTTTTTTCATCAATAGTCGTATCTAGGCGATTCATTATCTATAAAAATATAAGAATAAAACTAGATAGAGGTCAACAATGCTTCAGCCTCCGCCGTATCACTCGCTGCATGCACCGCTTCGGTTTCTTTGATATTCTCCATCTTCTTGATGTAGCCCATATTTTGTCGTCTGAGGAGATACTTCTTCTTGATCTCGATCTTCTTCTCTTCGTATTTCTTCTCGATCTCTGCAAGCTTCGTCTTCTCTCTGGTGAGGATATCGTTGAGCTTCGCTATCTGCTCATCATTCATCATCGGCAAGAGATTGAACCGACTCTGCTTCTCTTCTGCTTTATCCATCGATCTGGACTGGAGGATGAGCGTGATCAGCTCAGGCATATGCTCGATAAACTCGACGGGTATCGTGTATGTTCATGCTGTCTCTCGGAGAGCGTCAGGCAGATATTTCTTGATAGCTTCTTTCATTGCGAGAGTGAGATCGGTAGACATAATAATACGAGAATAGAGTAAATAGAGAAGATAGAAAGAATGAGGGATTGAAAGATATTGCTTATTCTGAATTTTTAATTATGAATTCTTAACTTATAAGGCTTCATTCATCAACCATGTGACACTATCAGCACTGATCAGTCATTGATTGACGAGTCTCTGAGCATATCACTTCATACTGATCATACCCTGTCATGATGAGGTCTCGATGATATTGTCTATCTGTTTGATTTCTCTTTTTTTGATATTGTTTCTGACAGATGTATTATTGATCATAAATTCATACATCCCCGCTCTAGACTTACCATCGACAGTCTTGACGAGAAACTGACTCATCACACCAGCCAGACTATCAGCCAGTCTATTGCCGATACTCTCTTGGATCTCTGGTTCGAAGAAAGAGATGTATCTATTGACGGTAGACGATGCCGAACTCGTATGAAGCGTCGAGAAGACGAGATGTCCTGTCTCCGCCATATTGAGGGCGGCCTCAGCTGTATCTCTATCGCGAATCTCTCCGACGAAGATGATATTGGGATCTTCACGCATTGCCGACTTGAGAGCATTGGAAAATGATCGTGTATCACCACCGATCTCTCTCTGGGAGATGAGACATTTGTCAGGATGGAAGACAAACTCGATCGGATCTTCGATCGTGATCATATGACCAGTCCTCGTATGATTGAGATGTTCGAGCATCGAGACGATACTCGTAGACTTACCTGCACCAGTCGGACCTGTCACGAGGAAAAGACCCGTCTTGCGTGTCAGGATGGTATTTTTGAGACTCGTAGCGATATCTTCGTACATTAGCTCTTCGAGTTGCTTCGCTTTGGCATTGATCTTTCTCATCACCATCGCTACTTTGCCGAGCTTCATAAATGCATTCACTCTATAGGAGATCCCTGTCTTGGAGATATAGGCGAAATCCATATCTTTGTCGGCTCGAAACTTCGCTACTCTATCAGTATTGGCTTGCATGAGATGCTTGAGAGCGATCTCCATAAACTCATCCGACATGACACCAAACTGTGTCTGCTTGACGATCTCGCCATTGACTCTATAGCTGATATAGTCACCTGCACTGATATGCAGATCCGATACCGAGTCATTGGTCGCCATGATATCGATCACTTTGTCGATATCGATATGGACAGCTGATGCTGCTTGTGGATCAGGTACTCACGAAAGGATCGTATCCATGTGAAAAATAATATATAAAAGACAAATACTATAAGCAATACTATCCAAAGCATAGCTATTGTCAAAAAATAGTCTCTTTCTATGACAATACTAGACGATATTGATACTTTTGTGATATAGTATGGGTCGGAGTCGAGAAATGATTGCTAACGCTTGCAATGATAGTACAGATAGTTATAAAAGATAGGAGCTAAAAGCTACACTATACAGCTAAAGAC
>CAZBFX010000110.1:0-3243 GCA_964491325.1 uncultured Candidatus Peribacteria bacterium | reverse complement strand
TTTCGTGAACTGAAGAAGAAACTCATCTCGATGCGTTATGAACCAGTCCAGTCCAAGATCGAACCGGGGATGTTTGACTTCAAAGGAGAAATGCTCGATATCTACGTCAGTACGGAGAAATATGTCTATCGTTGCTTCTTCAATGAAGACGTCCTCGAGATGATCCAGCTCAAAGATGCGGAGACTTTCAATGAAAGAGGACAAAGCAACAAGGTGATAATCTGGCCAGCGACGCAATATCTGCAAAATGTCGACAATCTCGATGAGATACTCACTGCGATGGACAAAGAGATGAAACAGAGAGTCTATGATCTCCAACAAACAGGCAAGCTCGTCGAAGCACAGAGACTGGAGAAGAGAGTGAGCTATGATATTCGTATGATCCGTGAGACTGGCTTTGTGAATGGGATAGAGAACTATTCGCCCTACTTCGATAAGCGTCTGCCTGGTGAAGTACCCTATACGATCTTTGACTACTTCCCTGATGATTTCTTGCTCATCATCGATGAGTCGCATATGACACTCCCTCAGCTCCAAGCCATGCCCAAAGCTGACACTTCTCGCAAGATCAATCTCATCAATCATGGCTTCCGCCTCCCATCAGCGATCGATCATAGACCGATCCGTTTCACCGAACTGGAAGTAGGGATGGATCGAGCTCCCGATATCGATCATACATTATCCAAGAAACTCAAACCTGACATCAACCTCGTCCAGCCTGACGCATCTCCGATAGAAGAGAGGAGTGACGATGCAGTTATTCTTTCTGATCTCGAACAGCAGATCTATGACTATCAGACCTACCGTAACGATCTCTTCTCCATCAGTACCGATGTGCAACATAATCATACGAGCTCTCTAGAAGCCAAACGCAAGACACAAGCAAAGACCCTCTTCGTCTCTGCCACTCCTGCCAAATATGAACTAACCCTCTCTGACCAAATCGTCGAACAGATCATCCGTCCGACCTGACTCCTTGATCCAGTCGTGAGAGTCTATCCGAAGTCAGGAGATTTCTCTCTCCTGATGAAGAGTATTGATACTCTCGTCAGCAAGAAACCTCACACCGCGAAGTTTTTGCAATGATATGAAGAAGTAGAGAAAGCAGAGGTGTTTGATACAGATAGTGAATAATGAATCACTCTAGATATCTTTAGCAAAGAATATGATAATGAAACGTATCGCACAAATCATCAAATATTTCTTTCTCTGATCATTGGTAATCTATATCCTTATGGGAAGTATGATCGTCATACAATGAAGAACAGATAACGAAGATTATAGACAAGCAGATGTGATAGTTGTCTTTGGTAATAAAGTCCATGAGAATGGACAATTGTCAGCAATGCTGAGGGAAAGACTTGATACTGTTGTCGCATCATGTGTGAGACATGTGGAATGATGTCCGAAGAAAATTATAGTCAGTGGAGGATTCGGCAAAGAGTGATATCGAGAAGCAGAGAAGATGAAAGGATATCTCGATACAGAACTCTCATGAACGATACAGATATGAACAATCATTGTCGACAATTATGGAGATAATACTATAGCGACAGTCAGGAATTCTCTCCCATTTATTAACTCTGGTGATAGAGTAGCGGTCGTGAGTAGTTACTACCATATTACGAGGATAGTATATCTCTATGAGCATATCGCCCATATCTCTGTGGATCACTTCTCTGCCAAGACGATCCGGCCGAGAGACTTGTATGGCATCTTCAGAGAGGTTGTTGCTCTAATGATCTATAGTACCATAGGATTAGTTTAAGACATGTTAATTATTTATTTCTTGTATGTAAATGCCTTTAGGAGAAGTTATAAATGCAATTAAACCATGAAATGAACCATTTATTTGTGATGGTAATATTTTACCATTTCAGTTAAAAGATTTTTGGTGACGATGATTTTCTCAGATAGTAACAAATAATCTAAGATGAATATTAGCGGAGTACATTGTTGCATCAGATATAGGAATAATAGATACTCCAAGAAAAGAACGAGATAAATATGACTTAACAACTCCTGAAGGAATAACAATAGAGGTTAAATCTGCATCATATATTCAAAGTCGAGAACAAAAAGATTTTTCTCGTATATCGTTTTCTATCCGCCCTACAAAATGATACGATGATACAACTATGAAACGAGACAGTGAATTAAAAAGGCAATCTGATGTATATGTTTTTTGTCTTCTATCACATAAAGATCAAGAAACAATTAATCCTCTCAATATGAATCAGCGAGAATTCTTTGTATTACCAACTATACTAATAGACAATGAATTACAAAAAACCATTCTACTCAGTAAATTAGAAAAACTATGAGCAGTAAAAACAAGCTATGGTAATATTTATAAAACAATTAAGACCTTACTATATTAAAGATCTTTTTTACTTATACTATATTTTTAATGTCACATAATCGAACTGATGTAGTCTATGATATATATAGCCATCTCTACTGGGAGCCTCAAAAAATAGATTGCATACGTAGAATAGAGAAAAAGTTTACAAGTGAACAGTGAATGATAGATAGTCTCAAAAAACTAGAAGTACCCCTCAATCATATTATGAATATATTTTTTACTTGCCTAAATACACAATCCACACAAAGATTTTTCGAACGATCTCTGGATAAGCCCTATATGAGCGATGATTATGACCTCTATGTGAGAGATATTAATTCGGCAGTTGATATCAGTACAGTATTAAACCCTACACAACCTGATCTATTTTTTGTCTGAGACACTCATGTTATTTCTCTTGAGATGAAAGTTTCATCCAAAAGCGACTGTCAGCAGATTTTAAAATATGCTTTTTTACATAGTGCGGAACAGAAAAAAAGTTGCAGAAAAAAAGAACATCATTTGTTATTATTAGGTAAGTGAGAATTTTCGAACTTCTGGAAAGATACATATAGTTCACAAGAAGAAGTAAAGATTAATTGTTTAAAAGATATTGATAATTTATCTGATAAATATAAGACATACGGTAAAGATATTATACAAATGCTTAATAATCTGATGATACGCTATATCTCGTATGAAGATCTAGCATTGTACCTATGACAACAATGAAAAGTAGCACAAGACAAGAAAGAATACAAACTTTTTCAATGATTAATACAAGAACTGCACGAAAGAAAGCTTGTTCATCATTAATTTACTTTTTCTATGTATTCTATGTCTTTCTCGACACTCCTTCGTATCTCTCGTCCGAGATTTCGACATTATGTTTTATGACC
>CAZBFX010000109.1:0-3253 GCA_964491325.1 uncultured Candidatus Peribacteria bacterium | reverse complement strand
CATCGGTGACGCACTCTATACGGGAGACTTCTGGAAGAAGTATTGCAAAAAAAGAAACATATCCCTATCATCAAGACTAGATCTCGTCAGTGCGGGGATAGAGATAGCCACAGATATCACCGTCTAATATTCTCCCAGTAATATTCAAGAACAATAGCATATGTAAAAATTTTTATCACACAATACAAAACGCAATGGAGATCGTAATGGAGATCCCCCCAAAAAAAGTAAGTATGATTAGGCATGCAAAAAGCGAGTGAAATGCATGAAATACTACCGAATGACCAGAAAGTATCCCTATTACTCTTGATGGAACGACTGCATCGGAAGAATTGGCAAGCACTCTGGAATGACCTATAAGTACCATTATACATACACACTACCTGCGTACAGAGCAGACTGCTGCACCATTTATTGAGAAATTTCCAGATGCCAAGAAAATAATGCATCCCTGTGCGTATGAATTTGCCTATCTTGATTCTGAATTATATAAGAACACAACAATGGATCAAAGAGCAACCGCTAGAGATGATTTTTGGTCAAACAATGATATGAATCATAAAGAGACTGAGAAGACTGAAAGCGTAAAAGAATTTGTCACAAGAGTACTAGAATTTAAGAAGTATTTGATAGACATTATGAAATCACCAGAGCACAATAAGGTAATTATCTTTGGTCATGGATTATTTATGCGTATGTTATTGGACATACTCCGCAACCCGAATTATAATATTGAATCAGAGAGTAAGCCGAGAGTGAGAAAAGTACTACAAAATGAGGAAGGACATATCGAAAATCTTCAAGTAATCGACCTAACGGAATATATAGTAGAAAAATAATCCAACGGTCGTAGAGATGAGTACAGACCAATCAATCATTAAGAATTTTATTATAAAACATCACATGAAAATAATCTTTATCCATGGCAATGGCGGAACAGACTGGAAATTTGCATGGACTCCACGATTACAGAATGAGCTTGAGAAAGTATGAATAGAAAATAGTTTCGAGACTTTCCCCGATTCGGTATTGGCGAGACAAGCATATCGATTACCATTTCTCCAAGATCATCTCCATGCAGATGAACAATCTATCCTCGTCTGACGATCATCAGGTGCCACCGCAGCGATGAAATACGCCGAACAAAACAAAATCTATGGATCGATTCTCATCTCTCCGTCATATACCGATCTGTGATTGGAAAGTGAGAAAGTCAGTGGCTACTATGATAGTCCATGGCAATGGTCAGCTATCAAAGCTAATCAACAAAAGATCTATCTCTTCTATTCACACAACGACGAATTTATCCCTGTAGAAGAGTTTACGCATATCGAAGCAAAACTCTCTCCTGACAAGGTCTATGCATCACCTGATCAAAATCACTTCCAATATCAAGATACATTTCCTGAATTGTTGGAGTGTATTCGTGATATGGTGAAGTAAAATCTAAGAAACAAAATAGTTTTATATGCTCTGTAAAAATGTCTTCCAGACCTCTAATACCTCTTCCACCTCAAGAAGTTATCAACAAAAGCGGGAACTCTTTTCATATCAAAGTTGCAGACTATCTATCAGATAAATGATGGAATATCGAGATTAGTCCTTATTATACAGACTTCGTGACTAATGCACCGAGAGAAGTAGATATTATTGCATATAAAATAAAAGAGATTCCTGGACGAGTTAATTCTGATAATATCCGAATTCCAGCTTTTGAAATTCGTGTACAGCTATTTATTGAATGTAAATACCTCGATCCCAACAATACTATCGTGACTCGAACACAACCAATAGATGAAAATAGGATCGAAAAGTATGTAGCTAAAGAGAAAATACTAGCAAATCTTTTAAAAGATAAAGGTGAACTACCTGCTGAAATTAAATCTATGCATCATTATTTCTTTTACAAATCAGTAGCAAAGCTTTTTGGTAATCAAACTAATGACGATCCAATATTTAAGTGAATCAATCAAGTCTTACATTCATTGATTTATTTTGAAACTCATCCATTATGAAAAGCATCTAAATATAACTATAATTACCCATTAGTATTAGTTAATGAATTTAGCAACTTTCACGAAAAAAACAGTGAAGAAGAAAAACCCAAATTAATCAATGACAACTTTTTATTTGCGACTAATTATTCATATAGCTTTAAAAAAGAAATCACTTTAAATAGAGAGTTTTTTATTGATATAGTCGATTTTGAAAAGTGATTGCCTAGCTTCTTAATAAAAATAGATAAAGAACTAGAACGATATGCAGAAAAGTTAGAAACTCTACCATTATCATTCAGTACTATAATAATGAATCATGACAATTTATTGTATTAAACTTAGCCCTTAAAACTTTAAGAACTTTATAAACCTTATAACTAATATGCCCCCTCTCCTCACCCATCTCCTCACCCAAATACAAGGCGGAACGATCGTCTATCCTTTCGTACTTCTCTATGGACCCTGAGTCGACACGCATCGACAGGCTGTCCGTGAGAGCTGTCAGGCAGCCTTAGGATTTTTTGCTTATCATGATGTCTTGGATATCCGTGACTATAGTGCTGAGCTCGGGAAGCGACATAGTATCAAGATCGAGATGAAGGAAAACGACGACACCAAGACCCTCCGCAATGACTACCAATACGACGACAAAGGTGTCAGAGAGATCAATGATCGACTTGCTCATGCCCCGATGGGTGAGACCAAGATCGTCCTCCTAGAGCATCTCGAGAGAGCTGATATCGCTCAGTCCAACGCTCTGTTGAAGACCTGTGAAGAGCCACTCCCGCACAGACTCATCATCGCTTCCACGACGAATAAGGATATGATCTTACCCACCCTCCTCTCCAGAGCTCTCCTCATCTATTGTGATCAAGACTATAGGATACCAAGTCTCACCGAAGCACAACAGGAGCGACGACAGACCTATCTCTCCCTGGAGACGAAGAGTCCTATCGATCGTATTGCCACTATCCACAAGCTCTCGAGCTTGATTGCAAAAAGTAATGATGCTGACACATTCCTCGACTGTCTCCTCCACGAGAGTTATACGCAATGACAGTATGACCTCATCCCTGCTATCATCCGCACCCACCGCATGATCGATGCGAATGTCAGTAAAGAACATTCTCTCTATTCACTTCTTCAGACCATCATCCAATGATAAAAACAACCGGCACAATCACCGATACGAAATACTCATCATCTGGCGATGTCGTCATCCTCACGGTCAGACCAGACGAACTTTTTGATTTCTC
>CAZBFX010000108.1:0-3321 GCA_964491325.1 uncultured Candidatus Peribacteria bacterium | reverse complement strand
ACCCGAACCGAGTTTATGTCTGCCGATGGCTATATGATCAACCCATCTCGTCTGATCAAACATCTCATCATCACTGATGATGAACCACACTGTATCGCTCAGATCTATGGTGGCAATATCGAGACCCTCCGTGAGACCGTCCTGGATATCTGTGAGAAATACCCAAAGTTCGCAGGTATCGAACTCAATATCGGCTGTCCATCACCCAAAGTCATGTCCTGTGGTGCCTGAGCTGGCATGATGAAAGACAAGTCGTATACGCTCGAAGTCATCAAAACTCTCTCGAAAGTCAGCACCCTCCCCTTCTCTATCAAGACCAGAGCCTGACTAAATGAGGACGATAAGGAGAGACAGTTTCAGTTTCTCGTCGATGCGATACCCTACTGCCAGACGATCACTGTCCATGGGAGGACATTCAAACAATCACATAGTGGCGATGTCGACCGAGACTATCTCGCTCGTCTCAAAGCTATCGCTGGTGATCGTTGTCATATTATCGGTAATGGCGGTATACAAAACTATGAAGATGCTCTCTGCAGAGGAGGAACCTTGCCTACCGGCAGGCAGGTTTTAAATTCTAAACTCTTAACTCTTAACTCTCTGGATGGTATCATGATCGGTCAAGCTGCTATCGGTAATCCGTGGATCTTCACCGACCATAGACCTGATCGTGACGAGATCATGGCAACAGCGAGAAAACATCTCCTCCTCATGGCTGCCTACGAGATCTATATGACCCAGACTCGTGAGCAGTTTCCTGAGATGAGTGATCAGCTGATGATGAATAGGCAAAACCTTCATCTGACCAAGAAATACGACCCCGACTCCGATGAACGTAGTGATATGCCAGCGATAGCTCGTCATGACTATCATTTCCCTATGCCGACGAGAGCGTTATTGGATGAGTATAGTTCTATCATCGAGCAATTTCTCAACAACAAAAGCAATATTCCATGAAACTTAACATTTAACACTTATAGCTTAGAACTTTCGCATCTCCGTAGCCCTATCGAGTTCCGTAAATACTTCTACGGCTATGTCTCGGGTATCGAAAATAATAAAGAATTAAAAAAACAGCTCACATCCGCTAAGGGAATGTGAGAGGTTTGGGAAGTATTGCGGTAACATATTATTTATTCCTCCTCTCCTTCCCAAATACCTGCACTCGATAGGGACCGACTTTTGCTACACCCATCTCGATGACTGTCTCAGAGAGGATGTTTTCTTGATGATCAGGACTCTGCATCCGATCATCCATGACTTCATCGACAGTGATCTGGTTATACGCGACATTTTCAGCGATGGAGAGTCGATTATATCAGAGATATTCGGCTCTCTCCGTAACAGTAGATCCATCCGATCCGGCATGTGCTATCTTCTCTGCGATGCCATCACCATTCGTATCATAAGGGAAGTGATCACGAAGATCACGAGCATGACGATAGGCTGCCATCGTGAGTCTATAGTTGAATCCTAGTGGTGCCAATCCTCTTGCTTCTCTCTCGCTATTGGTCGCATTGATGACTTGCCAGATCAGTACGAGATCCTGTGTCGGGATGATTTCTTCTTGTGATCTCTGTTGTATCTTGGTGAGTATGACTTGGGCGATCAGTTTCTGGTCATTGTCTGCGACGGTAGCGATAAATCTAGCATAAGCTTTCTCTGTATTCATTCGTAGTCTTCTTTTCAGCGATGATAGTTTGGTTTGGCTGATCTTCTGACTGATAGTCTCATAAGAACTGTCTACTTTATTGACGATAACATCGATCGATGAGCTATGACTAGCTGAGACAGTGAGCAAACACAATCATGTCAAAGCGACGGTAGCGATGAGTAAAGATCTCGCTCTTGAGGCTATACGCATCACAAAACTCCTAGAAAGGATAAAAATCATACACAAAAGTATATGAAAACTTTGCTTTTTATACAAATTTAACTATACTGACACAAGTGTAAATCATCCCCTTAATGATAGTTTACCCTGTATAATGATATTTTTGTCATACAATATATGTAATGGTACAAAAAACAGTATGTATTCATATCAAACCACTGAGAGAAAATGAATGCGGTATCGATCACCGAGATGCCTTTCTTCGCAATATGTCATCGTTGAAGACGACGATAGATTTTCGAGTAGTGGGCAACAATACCATGATCAAGCTCTATATGACCTGTGATGCGACTCTGCAACAATACATAGAAAATATCTTTTACGCATCATTTCCGACATCAGAACTCAACACAGTGAGCACCAAGCTCTCATCACCACATATGTTTCTCATCCCTCATCAAAAAAGCATCTTCCACGATGAAACGATATTCAATGATACGACGGTGTTTACAAAAAATGGCACCTATATGAGTCCATTTCACGATGTACTCTCGCTCTACAATGCTGTAGACACAGACAGTGAGCTCACGATCTGTCTCTCGCTCCTCTTCGGCAAGACGAAAAGCGTCTGGAGCAAGGCGTTGACGATGGCGACCAAACTATTCATCCCCTATAGCAAGAGCAGTCCCAAAAAAGATGACCCTCTCCATAACGACAATCCCTCTCCTCACACGACAGATCATGCAGAACTATGGATGAGGATAGGTCGACATATCCGTAGCAAACAATCGCTCGTCACTGCGTCTATGCATGAACAAATCAAGACGATGATGAAAGCATTTATAGCAAAAGGTACATGCGATACCAAAAAAAACCCTCCTGCATATACCGGCGTGATGCGTAGTCAGGCAGTACATTTTTTTCATCTGCCTACGGCTCAGCATTTCACGAAAGCACTCGACTACGCCGTCTATCGCAAACTCCCCTATCCCTACCCTCTCCCTACTAGTGACAATACACCCAAAGATGAATTTACGCTCATCGGGACGACCGACTATCGCAATGATAGGATCAATTTCGGAATGATCGAAGAAGATAAGTTTAGACATATGTATGTCGTCGGTAAGACAGGTACGGGGAAATCAACATTTCTCTCGAATCTCATCGCCAATGATATCAAAAACGGAAAAGGTGTCTGACTCCTCGATCCGCACGGAGAGCTGGTCGAGACTGTCCTAGAACATATCCCTCCCCATCGTACCAATGATGTCATCCTCTTCGATGTCGCTGATAGTGACTTCCCGATAGGGTTTAATCTCTTGCAATGCAAAGACGCTGATGAGAGGATTCGTGTCGTCTCGGGTGTCGTCACGACATTTGCCAAGCTCTTCGCTCACTCTCGATGACCGAGACTCGAGTACATCCTGAGAAATATCCTCCTCACACTCGTCGATTATCCCAATGCGACACTGATGCATATCTTGAGG
>CAZBFX010000107.1:0-3417 GCA_964491325.1 uncultured Candidatus Peribacteria bacterium | reverse complement strand
TTTTCTATTTTTTTGCTTGATGCAAGTGATGAGGCATCGATGACAGTAGGTCTGATATGATAGGTTTGCTGTATCCATTCGGCAGTCTTCTGGACTGTGAGACCATAGAGGACGAGTGTGTCGGATTTGCCGCATTCGGCACAGTGAGAGGGTAGGAGAGAGACGGTCTTGCAGATATGGCAGAGGCCAGTTAGTTGGAGATTTGGTGATTTGATGCTTTTCACATTTGCTCAGTCTTTGCTGGAATTACTTGCCCCAGGGTGACTATCTCGGAGTGAATCATTGTCATATCATGTATGATCATCTCTCTGGGTACTTGTATCATGATAGCCAATACTGACATCGCATTGATGACAACGAGGGATGTGACCACAGGATTGACAGAGGAGTCATGACGCATATCACTTTTTGTTGACGATGATGAGGATTTTTTTCTTTGCTTTGAGGTTTTTCTCTATCGCCTTGGTCATGAGTTCACTAAAATACCCTTTCTCACGAGTCATATCGACGAGGTAGATATCTTTCTTCTTCTCCGGATGGGTGAAGTGTTCGTAGTTCATTGATTAGTGAGTTGGGGAGTTAGTAAATTGGAGAGTTGGTGACTTAGCGTCATCCTGAATGGAGTGTAGCGAAGCGGAACGAAATTGAAGGATCTCCTACTAAGATATGAGATCCTTCGCCCTAAAGGATTCCCTTCGGTCACTCCACTTCGTTCCGCTCAGGATGACGTTAATGATATCAGATTTACTTAACTCTAAATGTTATTGAAATACGCTTTGTATCATTATTCTTGGCAGTTTCCATCTTGTACTGGAGTCAGCGAGATCACCATGGTGTCGTAAATCATACTATGCCAAATCCATCTCCTGTCGTCGAAATGAGTTCCCAATCTCCGGGGAAGTATATCTGTGATCTCGTCGCCCATCGTCTCGGGATAGCATCGTCATCGAAGAGGGTCGATGGCTGGAGTGCGAGGATACCAAGCTCTCTCTCAGTCAGTGAGATACCATACTGTCATTCGAAGCGTCTGATCAATGTCCTGTAGTGGTCTGGGACAGACAGGGTATACTGGATATCGAGTGTATAGACTCATGCTCTGAGGTTGCTAGGCATATCCATCGTATCACTACTGGCTTCATTGATAAGGCGTCCTTGATCATCAGTCAGACGACTTTTCTTGGTGACAAAGACATCAGCTTTATTGTGAGCGGTATTAGTATCTCGGAGATAGAGTGTCTGAGGACTAGGGACGGTGACGAGATGATGTCTATCCAAGATGTCTTGGAGTCATGGAGAGATAGTCGGGACATAGATACCGAAGGATGGGCTATCCGTAAACCTTTCAAAATAACTGATCAGACGCTTGACGAGTGTTCATTGATTGGCTGCGAAGAAGTCTGCTACTTCACGGAGATATTGTTCTTTCTTGTTTGGTTTCTTGCTTCATCTGATGATATCGATACATGCATTGACGAACTGTCGTTCTCGGAGCTTCTCTTGGAGTCAGGGCATCAACTCGGTCATCGTATCGGTCTTCACCCAGATCACTCACTCGATCTGCTTATCACAGACTTCATCACAGAGTGCTGTATCGATACGCTTACGACTCGTCGGGTGATTGAATGTCCTGTCATAGAGTCTCATCAGTATATCGCCATCGATATTCGTGAAGCCAAACTTATTGGCAGCGATCCAACCTATCGGAGCATTACCATAGATCGGCTTCGCCCATGCAGGAGAAGGGAGATAGGCATCAGGCATATAGTAGTTGGGCATATAACTATCGATGATACGCATCGTCTGGATATGTCATTTGTCGATACTGACGAAGGCAAATGATCCGAAAAATCCACCATTTGGTCTCGATTCGGCGGTATTTTGGAGGATGACGAGATAGTTCTTTGTTTCATTTTTCCCCAGGTAGAGGAGGATCTCATCCAGATGTGCCTGTGCACTGGTGAGGAATGAGAAGAATGCTTTATATTTCTCA
Organism: uncultured Candidatus Peribacteria bacterium; assembly: GCA_964491325.1. Classification (GTDB taxonomy): domain Bacteria; phylum Patescibacteriota; class Gracilibacteria; order Absconditabacterales; family Absconditicoccaceae; genus Aalborg-AAW-1. The sequence goes on along the minus strand of CAZBFX010000107.1, from coordinate 1,427 downwards.
AATCATACGAGTGAGAGATAGGACTGCTTATCGGTGATCTCTTGGATGATCTCTCTGATAGCTTCCGGCTCTGCGAGTACATCCTCACCAGCGATATAACGCTGGAGCAGATGATCGAGACGAAGGATGGTACGAGAGGTAGGCACATCGTAGAGTGACATATAGGTCGCTATATCGACGAGATTATGCTTCAGGATATCGACTTTATCATCAGCGAAGATGAGACGACTACTGTGATGATAGATTCCGAAGATGGTGAAACACAGCGTCAATAAAACAACAAAAGGACCTGACCAGTGTCGTGATCGGTTAATAAGTTTTCTCTTTTTCTTGTGTTCTCGTCATCGATGCGGAGTGGACATAGTTTTGTGACTATAAAAAAGACAATGAACTATAGTCATTGTCTCAGTGAATGGCAAGAGAACTTCTATTGTATCTTTCCTAGTTTTCTGTACATGTCTCGATGTTGTAGCTGACGATATAGCCATAGTCATGCTTGCCATATTTGCGTTTATATTCTGCATCTCATGATCCTAGACGAATAGCATTGCCATTTTCATCACGTTTTATAACAATATTTGTTTGTCTGGTAAAGATGAGCTTCTTATTCTTATATCATGTAATTTTTCGAGGAGATGAATATGATTGTTGCAATCATGTATACTCTATCTTGATTCATGTATTATAATATTCTATACCAACATCATTCCGTACTTTATAAAGAAGATTTTGATCAACTTTGTTATAGAAGGGACTATAAAGCTTTCCTTTGAAAGCAAACATCGCTCTATCGTTTTTATGATCTTCAAAATTTATATATCATTCTTCATACCCTAACGCATAAAGTTTAGAGATGGTCTTATTGCTGAGAGTCTCGTAGGTATCTTTCCATTCATAATAAGTGCTTGGATAGATAGTTAATAGACTAAATTCTGATAGGCCGTAAAATCATAAGAGATTCTTTTTCGCATATTTGTGAAGAAATGGTCTATAATCTTTCTGATCTTTCATTTCCCCGAATACATATTCTCCTCTTTTACATGTTCATGTTCCATAATCTTCATCATCTATAAACTCAGATCATGATACATATGCCTTATGGTTATAAATAGCAGTATAGGGTAGTTCATATCCTCATAAACCTTCAGGGACATTTCACCATAAAGTCTTACTTAGATGACATGTCTTGGGTATATCGTTAATAGTGATAATTGGTGCTTGAACAACAGGATCGCAGTCAGGTATAGTTATATCTATAGTTTCAGTTGCTCATACCGCCATTGCGATACATCATGATGCACAACAAACACATAGAACAAAAAGTTTATGAATATGTTGCATCACTAGTAGTAAGAGTAAAACATGAATCATAAATGGCAAGGCGTGACAGGATTGAACTGCCGACAACGGTTCCGAAGACCGATGTG
>CAZBFX010000106.1:0-3501 GCA_964491325.1 uncultured Candidatus Peribacteria bacterium | reverse complement strand
TTTCTCTATCATCCACCTATGGCTCATACACATTTCTCTTTCACCAATCCACTACGAAAACGATCCGAGAACGACAAAGCATCGTGGTTTTTCGTAACCATCCCCAAAACAATCGGCGATGAGATCAAAACACTTGCTTCATCGCAACCCAGAAAATGACGATGATCTATCAAAGTGAAAGTAAGGATCTGACCTATATCTCGATCGACAAGCATCTTCCCCGATAAGCAGTCAGGCTCCTATGTCTTGCCGATAAAGAAAGATATCCGCTCTGACCTGCATATCAAAGAATGAGACAATGTGCTGGTGTATATCGACCTTATGTAAAAAACCATATAACTTTACACACCTTACAAACTGTATGCACTTCCTCGATATACGTCTCCACTCACACCTCCTCACCGACCATGACTATACGACCGTCTCGGATATCGTCAGACACTATGGTTGCATGCAAGCACAAGACATCGGCCAAGCTCAGCGAGTCATCGGCTCTCGTCTCCCCTGAGCGACACAGCAGGATATCAGACAAGCACTCAGCGACTGATCTATCGTCCGTACACGACCGATGCGTGGGACACTCCACTACATGGCACCCGAGCACGTCCATCGGATGCTCGATCTCTGTGCTTCCAAGACATTGCAAGGTTTCGCGAAGCGTAGAGAATTCCTCTGAATCAGTGATCACGATGCCGAGAAAGCACTCGACCTCATGACACAAGCATTACAAGGAAAAAAATCTCTGACCAGATCAGCGATGGGAGAGATGTTGGCTGCATGAGGCATCCCAATGCAGACCCAGCGAGTCTATCATCTCTGCTGCTATGCCTCGACGAGAAAACTCATCTGCTTCGGTCCTCCGACGGACAAAGAAGAGACCTTCGTCCTCCTCGATGAACGAGTAGCGAAACCGAAAATACTCACCCATGACGAACAGCTAGCAACACTCGCTCGCATGTATATCCGTGGTCACGGATCTACGACGGTCGATGATCTCGCTCGATGGACAGGACTGGGTAAGACCGAATGTAAAAAGGCTATCGCTCTCGTCGCTGATGAGTTTGATACTATCGAACAAAATGGGAAAACATATTACCACAAACAAATTTTACCTAACAAAAAATCGTCAAATAATCCGAAAGTAAAACTTCTCGGTTGATTCGACGAATATTTCATCGGTTACAAAGACAGATCTCCCGTCGCCGATACCGAACATCATGGCAAGATGTTCACGAGCAATGGTATCTTCTTCCCGCTTATCCTCCTGGATGGCAAAGTCGTCGGCACATGGAAACGTACATGGAAGAAGAATGATGTTATTATCAACCTCACTCCTCTGCCTGGGATAAAATTACCGATGGATCTCATCCAACAAGAAGCAGAAAAATATGCACAGTTTCGAGGAAAAGAAAAAGCTATTATCACCAAGTAAAGTATGTGAATAGTATGAATATCTTGTAATCGAAAAGAAACTATCTATAGTTCACCACAGCAAATATTTATACAAAATAATGAATGCTCTATCATCGCAAAACACCTCGTGCCTCATGGTATGATTATACATCACCGTGATGTTATTTCGTCACCATCTGTACACATGATCGTGAACACTATTTTGGAGAAATCATTGATGGTGGGATGCTATTAGAACAAAGAGGAATGATATGTGCACAAGAATTAGATAGTATGGTGCAAAAACGTCCATCAGTGGATATCCATGAATATATCATCATGCCAAATCATGTGCATCTGTTGATGGTTATAGACGATCGTAGGGACACGGGCTTGCCCTGTCCTGAAAATAATCTATCCTATCCTGAAAACAACAATACACAATCCCATAAGGACGACGCAAGCGTACGTCCCTACAATCCACCATCGGTTATTACCAATCAATCATTATGATCTATCATCGGGTGATGGAAATCTGCCACATCCAAACGTTGCCATGAACAATGACTAGCTTTTTGACGACAATCTCGCTATCATGATCATATTATTCGTGATGAATGAGAATATGAACGTATTAAATATTATATTCAAAACAATCCTAAGAATCGAAAAGAAGATAATCTCTATACATAAGTTTATCAACTACTCATAGCATGAACACCTCACAGCTCAAACGACAGAATGTCGATGACTATATCGCATCGCAACCTCCTCTCGTCGCAGAGAGGCTCACACAGATTCGCCAATTGGTAAAATCTCTCGCTCCCGAAGCAGTCGAATCGATCAGCTATGGGATGCCTGCCTACAAACTTGCTGGCAAACCATTAGTCTACTTTGCGTGATTTGCTCATCATATCGGCTTGTATGCGACACCGACCGCACATACAGCATTTGCGACAGAGCTTGCGGGCTACAAACAAGGCAAATGATCTGTCCAATTTCCTCTCGATCAAGCATTACCGCTGGCATTGCTCGAGAAAATCATTAGATTCAAAAGAGAGGAAGTCATGCATAGGTAATCTTTTAGTTTTCTCTCACTCATTATGGCAGTTATTAATCCAAGTATTAACTTCAATGGTAATACTGAAGAAGCGTTTACTTTTTATCAATCGGCATTTGGGGGAACATTTAGTAAGGTCATTCGTTTCAAGGATATGCCAAGCGATCCAGCACATCCTATACCAGAAAGTGAGGCGAACAAGATCATGCATATCGCCTTGCCAATTGGACCCAATGTCTTGATCGGCAATGATGTACCAAGCTTTATGGGACAGACCAATGAACATGAAAACAGATCGAAGATAGCAATCAGTGCAGAAAGCAAAGCAGAAGCAGAGAAATTATATAAGGAACTGTCGCAAGGCGGAGATGTCGAAGTAGCTCTTGATGACAACTTTGCGATGTTGAGGGATAAGTATGGTATCGAGTGGATAATAGAATTCGATCCGAACCATACGAAATAAAAATAAAGGAAAAGATTATAAATCGGACACTTAGACAATCTTCAACTATTTTTAACTACTTTCAACTACTTTTAACCGCTTTTAACTATTCTTATGACTAAACTCACCGTCTCTAGCAAAATCTACGCACCACTCGAACGTGTACGAAACTGTATGCGAAACCCCGAACATGTCGTCAAACGAGCATTTGCTGATGAAGCGACTCGACACTGCCCATGGGCAAAATGATCAGAACCCACAGTGGGAGAGACTTTCACGACTCGTATGGAGGCACGTGATGGAAGCTTCTGATTTGATCTTGTAGGGCAATACACCGAAGTCAGTCAGATGGAACATTTTTCTTATATCATGGGATCATATGAAAGAGATACTGACTTTGTGCCTGCGGGTCGTGTCGTGGATGTATCATTCGTAGAAGATGGCTCATGTGGCTGTGTCACCGTCACTGAGACATTCGATGCAGAGGAAGTGCATAGTACCGAACAGCAACTCCAATGATGGCAAGCCATCCTCGATAATTTCAAGAAAGTCTGTGAAGCATAATCCTCTTTATCTTTTCTATCCTCTCTCATCATGGCATCATTAT
>CAZBFX010000105.1:0-3503 GCA_964491325.1 uncultured Candidatus Peribacteria bacterium | reverse complement strand
CAGGACTGGATCTTTGGAAGTTGAGAGCGACAGGCAAAGTGAAGTAGAGATAATTCTCTCTCGATCCGAGATCTGCTCATGGATTGACTTCATGCTGATGCATCCTCGGAATCTCTCCTTGCTCTCGATGGTTGATGAGTGTATGGATTTTAGCGAGAGACATATAATTTGAAAAATAAATCAGATATCTTTTTATATTAACTTTGGCTTTGCAAGAGATATTACTTTTTCAATCTGCTCTCTCGAATCATTTCATCAGAAATAACTATTAATATTATGTGGTCTTCCTTGTGATTTAGTAAAATCATCAAACATCTTAATTAATGTTTCTATTATTAATGATGCGTCTGTAACAAAATCATCATGAATAATACCTCTTAATCTATAGTCTGGTATATAGTTATATGAAGGATCTTGATGCCCAAGTACCTTATTTCTTAAGATCTTAAGCCTCTTGAACTTATCTGATTGTATAATTTCTTCAAGAAGGTTTTGATAATTCTTGAAATTACAAAATTCATCATAATTGAAAAAACTTATCACTGTTTTATCTTTTTTGAACAATCAATCTTTTTCTTTCACATACAATAAATTAGTTAATATCATAACAACTTCGGTAAAAAGAGCATTACAGATTCTTTGATAAAATGTGTCAATCGGATTTAATGTATCATAAGTATTCTTTCACACTTTCTCTGGATAATTAGTAATGACCTTACAATACTCTAACTGCTCAACCACGACCCTAAGCAAAAGAGTATATTGATGTCTCTGCGTATCTGACATATTTGCATATAGATTAAAACTAGCACACTAACACCACTCTAAAATTCTTCTTCCCCTTCCTCAACAAGATCACCCCATTCACTGCATCACTTGCTGAAACCGTCGCATGGATATCCTCGACTACCTTTTCCTGACAGGATACTCCCCTACTCTCGATCAACTTCTTCGCATCGCCATTGGATGACGCAAGTCATGTTTGTACGAGTAATTCGACAATTCAAAATTCAAAATTCAAAATTCAAAATTTAACCCCTCCCGTCTCCTGCTGCAAAGCCCCAATATCCTCCTCCGACATCGTCGCGATCATATCCAGTGGATTCTCTTTACCAAATAATATCTGTGTAATCATCTCTGCCTGTCTAGCTTCCTCCTCACCGAAGATAAGCTTCACAACATATGTTGCTAACATACTCTGACCATAACGACGAGCAAGATCCTGCTGATGCGTCGCTACAATCTGTGCTATCGTATCGAGATCATACAATGTCAGTATATGCAAATATCTCTCTACATCTTCATCACTAGTATTGAGAAAGTATTGATACATCGTATAAGGAGACGTCTTCGTAGAATCAAGCCAGAGAGCATTACCCTCAGACTTCCCAAACTTCTTGCCTGTACTATCGAGAATAAGCGGACTCGTCATACCATAGGCTTCTGCATCAAGTTTCTTGCGTATCAACTCAGTCCCTGTCGTGATATTGCCTCGCTGGTCAGATCATGCTATTTGGAGTTTACAGCCTTTCGTGTCAGAGTATTTTCCTTCTCTATCTTCGTACAATCTCAGAAAATCATAACCCTGTATGAGCATATAACTAAATTCTGTATAGCTAATAGACTTGTCTGCATCTTCGATACGTTTTTTGACGGTTTCTTTGTGTATCATAGAGTTCACCGTGATATATTTACCCACCTCTCTGAGAAAATCGAGAAAGCCCATCTCGTGATAAAAGTCTTTATTGTTTACAATCTCAGCAACCTGTAAATCTTCACCAGTCACCTCTCTAATATTTGCGATGAGTCATTGTATTTGCTTATTAATAGCTGCGATATTGTTTGTCAGGACATCTTCACTGAGAAAAGTACGTTCACTATCCTTACCACCCGGATCACCAATCATACCTGTAGCTCCTCCGATCAAGGGAATACATATATTACCACGACGCATGAGATGAATTGCATTCATGAAGTTGATAAAATTCCCCAAATGCAGACTATCGGCAGTAGGATCCATACCAAAATAAAATGCATAACCGCCCTGACTATACAAAGAAAAGAGATTCTCATCAGTATATTGTTTGAGCAATCAGCGTTGTTCAAGTTCTTGTTTGAGAGGCAACATTATAAAAATATGTAATATAAAAGAATAATACACTATATAGCTATTTTTATGGGAGAAAACAAGAGATCATCTTGCAATAATAGTATGACTTTACTATAGTCAATGCTACGAAATGGAGGATTGACCGAGTGGCCGATGGTGCTTCCTTGGAAAGGGAGTGTACGAGTAATCGTACCGTGGGTTCGAATCCCATGTCCTCCGTTTTTTTTCATCACAAAAAAATTAATAAAATATTATAGATACAATAACACAATTGTCTACTATTTCATCCCTCATGAGAGAGTATTTTTGACAAAGGTATTTTTCTGACTACAATGACTGTAGGAGATTTATATCATGTTATATTCACAATGAATAACACAGGAGCGGTAATAGGTAACCATTCAACCGATAGAGTTATCAATGCACCTCAAAATGAAGCTTGAAGTGGAGTCGATACGAGAAAACGACTACTTGATGGCAAACTGGTCAACACGGTGCCCAGTGGATCAGGAGCAACACCTGTTGATGCAAAAACAGCATTTTATAGATCTCCCGATGGCACTCTCTCTACCAACCCCAGTAGCGGTGTATTAACAAGTCTCGCTGTCGAAGCGAAAATACAAGCAGGTATAGATAGCCTCAAACAAGAACTCGCCGAAGCGAAACAAAAGTGAGCTTCATGACAGTTTTGGTCAAAGATATACGCCAGTTTATTAAACCGTGCTAATCCTATACACTTAACACCAAATTCTAATGACGATAGTATTATAGCCCTCGCAGTAGTGGCAAATAATCTCCCTAGCATCTGATCATCACCAACCTCTCAAACTCCAAACACTCCTACCCAATCAACATCTAATGTCACAACAAATGTTAATCCATCCTCAACTCCCGTAAACAATAATACTACAACAGCATGATCTCCAACACAAAACACAAAAACAGCATCTTCTCAAACTCCACAAGCCAACAATCAAAAAACTATAGATGCATTGATGGCACAGCTCAATGGTACAAGAATATCTGATGTAACAGCCACTCCTACCACCTCCTGATGGACAAGTATATCAAGAGTGAGAAGACGAAGTAAAGCTTGATTTGCTGTTGAAGTACCGATCATAAGTCTATCAAAGATACTCACAAATCAATCACTAAAATCAATAGTAAGATTGAGCCAATCGCTTAATGCAAATAAGAACAATCCTGTTGAAGCAATAGCAGCGATCTATGGACATAGATCTATACGAAAAAATGGTGTACTTTCATGATGATATATTAAAGCAATGCTTAAATCGAAAGCGTTTCGTACATGATTATTAAGAAAACCAGAAAAAGTTTCCAAAGCGATGAATGATGCAATAACATTCTATACAGATGCTCTAAAAAATATCAC
>CAZBFX010000104.1:0-3505 GCA_964491325.1 uncultured Candidatus Peribacteria bacterium | reverse complement strand
TCGTATCGGCGTTGGGTATGGATTTTTTTCAAGAAGAGACGGGTATCTTTCTTTCCCTATTATTAGTATTATTGGTATGTATGGTGACAGTCATAGCAAGTACGGTCACGGCAGGCATCTATAATCTGATTTTCTCGTCAGACTATTACGATTTTGGCAAAATGTTTGGCATGACTATCATAGCACATAGTTTACTGTTTCTGTTGATGGTGCCATTGTACCTCATGTTCAATAATGAGATGAGTAGTCTGCTGCTTATCGTCGCATTACATATGAGCTTTGCATCATTTGTTGGTCAATTTCTCGTCGAATCATTGACGAGTCCGAATTATACATCATCCTGATTTATCGGTCTCTTGCTATGATATATGATGAGTATTATCATCTATCTAGCGATGTACACGAGTGATGCTGTCACAGATACATCGTATACGCTCTATCTTTCTCTCCTTTTGCCAGCGATTCTTGCATATACATTGATGCCATTGTGTCATAGCATTTGGTCAAAGGTGTATTATGGACTCTATAGTGCAGGGAGCAATCCCCTCTATATTGCCAATCCTGACGATGTCTCATTATCTAGTACAGAGACAGATAGTGTAAATATAAGTTTGTAGTTGAAAATATCTTTATCTTTTCGTTTTTGGTATGAAACATTTTTTCTTGACAGTGCTTCTCGGAGGAGTGTCCTTCGTGTCATCTCTCGGATATGCAACATCTCTCCCATCGGTAGATAGTGGTTTTGCATCTCTCTATCATGATCGGTTATCTGCTTGGGCACAGCAGTCATATGTATTGACTGCGTCATCATGAGGAGCAGAGGAGTGAACTCTCGCATTCTCTGTATCGGGTGCATATTATGATTATACACAATGCCACTACACTGGATCTAGCTATGATTATATCTGTGATACATTGACGTATCCAGTGACGACGAGTCGCTTATGGATGAACATGGCTATGCCCTATCGTGTCGCTATACGCCCATCCAAGAAGAAAAATAGTATAGACATGAGTATGTCTGTCGATCTCCGTATGGATCTTGCATTCACTGATGGTACGACGACAGTGGTCGTGCCTGATGCGCATATTGCCGGTACGATGATTATGAAAAATAATAATAGAAATCTTCATTTCTATCTTTCAGCTTTTGATATATCGTTGACTGGTACGCTCATGGGAGCGACTGATCAGGCAGAGATGCAAGCAGTGATTACTTTGATCAAGAGTAGGCTACTCCATACGCGATACTATACGAGAGTAGATACATATACGTATACGAGTCTGATGCAACTGATGCAACTTTCCAAACAAGCAGCACCTATCGATATGGCTATGCTGATGCAAGCATGAATTCTCAATAATCTCTGACGAGATCCTCAATCAGGCGGATATCGTATTACCATCAACATGGATCGTATTCCTGGTTTTTTTGATACATTGCTGATGTATGACAACATGTCCGATACTACACGTAATGCTACGAACTCTGTAGAAGATGAAACTACTGTACTCTCGGAAAAAGAGATGCTAGAGATACACCAAGCACTCGATGATGCTATGCTTATAGCTACTGGAGATAGCATCGGTAATGATGCCATGCTTGTGGTCTCAGGGACGCTGTGACGTATCACTCCTGATAATCATGTCGCCCTGACATTGGATACGCTCTCTTTCCCTCTCGATGAGGATGGTGTAAGTATGGATATAGCTGACTGTGCTTTTGCGGCAGAGTTGACAAAATGTCGTCTCTCAGCTAAGGATGGATCGTGAAATGCACTAGCTATCCAACTATCTGGATCTATTCTTGCGTCAGGATGATCATTTATGATGAGTGGTTCAGTTTCATCACATGAACTTATCGGTGTCGTATCGATAGCATCACAGAGAGCCTCTAGTGAGATCCGTGCGAGTGACTTTGCTCTCCCTCGTCGTAGTAGATCATGGGATAAGGCTATGCAATCCTTTGAAGAAATATTGAATTGATTATAAGAGATATTTTCTCTCACAAAAAGCCCCTCACTAGTGAGGGGCTTTTTGTGCATTTCTGTATCTTTTATTATTTTATAGGTTTCTTTTATTATTTTTTCTTTGTCATAACCTTTCTTGATGCTTTCTGTTTGCTCGTGGCAGACTTTTTTTTGGAGTCAGATTTTGCTGCCTTTGTCTCTTTCTTTTCTTCTTTTTCTGTCTCGGTGAGTCTTGCCAGAGCTTCTTTCTTCTCACGTTTTTCTTCTTCTATTTCGACTCTTTTTTGGAGTATCTTGGTTTCGACATCTTTGGGTAGTTCTGGCCATTTGAGATTCATCTCTTCGAATGCTTTGAGGATGGCTTTAGCGATTTGGTTGATCTTATATCGGTTGGTATCTGCAGGGATGATGTTTCGCTCTGGCTTATCGCATGCATCGAAGGCTTTGCTATAGGCATGGAGATATTCGTTGAAGTGTTCACGTGTATCCCAGTCAGCTATTTTATGTTTCCAGTGCTTTTGTGGATGGATGATACGCTCTTCGAGTCTCTCTTTCTGAGCTTCAGGAGAGACATGGAGATAGAACTTGAGGACGACAGTATTATTCTTTTTGAGCATTTTCTCGAAGTCGTTGATTTGTTCGTATCTTTCACTGATGACATCTTTGTCGACGCTATTGGTCACGACTGGGACGATCACATCTTCATAATGTGAACGATTGAATATCTGTACCATGCCTTTGGCAGGACATTGTTTGTGGACTCTCCAAAGGAAATCATGCGATTTTTCTTCGGCAGTCGGTACTCTAAACGACATCGCACGACATCCCATAGGATTCATACCTGAGAAGATATATCTCACGACACCATCTTTGCCCGATGCATCGAGTCATTGGAGGATAATGAGCATACTTCTCTCTCATTCAGCATACATTTTGTATTGGTACTCTTTGAGTTTGGCGATCATCTTCTCGTTTTCCTTTTTGATCTTTTTCTTATCCAGATGCTTTGGTGGAGTAGTGGAGATTTTGTGGAGTTTTGATGACATAGCTATATGTATAAAAGTAAAAGTGTCTTGTAATTCAGCAGGAGAATAGTATAACATAGTAATACTATAGTCTTTAGACAAAAAATCAATAAAACACTATTTTACTCTGAGACTCATGCTGACATGTACGAAAAAGAGCTCAAAATACTGGACATAAACGTTGATAGTGTTAGATCATTACTTTTGGAGTATGGAGCGGTCAAGGTCTTTGACGGCATGATCGATGATATGTACTATGATAGCGAGGATGATCATCTTCGCAGTCGTGGCTATAGTTGCAGGATCAGACAGATTACTCCAGTCGAAGGCGATATATCCTATATGCTCTGTCTCAAACAGAAGATCAAACACAAAACATGTAAAGTCAGACATGAGAGGGAGTATGCGATAGACAATCCACTTTCCTATCACTATGTCCTCGAATCCCATGGATTGGAGCATATCGCCAGTAAGTCGAAGAGAAGAGAATCCTATCAGATCGGCAAAGTC
>CAZBFX010000103.1:0-3574 GCA_964491325.1 uncultured Candidatus Peribacteria bacterium | reverse complement strand
GTATGATCGACGGCAGTTCGTGTCTGTCATCATGCAGTGATCGTGTATTCTTTGCGATTCTCTGATGCAGTATTGGTACAGAGAAATCAGTTTTGGTCGGATGTTATAGAGTTCATACAGTTTGTAAGGTTATAAAGGAAGATTGAGAGCGTGAGGGTCTGAAAGATAGAAAGATTTTTCTTTGTAGGATATCTTTCATTCCCTCTATCCCTCATTCTCTTCTTATTTTAACGGTCTATACAATATCTTATACAACAACACTACTGTGATGATATTTGCCATGAGTGCTGTCCCACCATAAGAGATGAAGGGGAGTGTGAGTCAGGTATTGGGGAGGATACGAGTATTGACACCGATATTGACGAACATCTGTATAATGAGCAAGGATATCAGTCCGATAGATATATTCTTGAAGTAATCATCTTTGACCTCGGGTACTTTGATTAGGGTATAGTATGCTAAGAGACTAAATAATATCAGTGTAATCAATGAACCCAATAATCATGACTCCTCAGCAAATGCTGCAAAGATAAAGTCTGACTGAGCTTCGGGGATGTAACCGAATTTTTGCAGTCACTTGCCATATCACTGTCCAAAGAGTCATCATCAGCCGATAGCGATGAGTGCTTGCTTGTTTTGTCGACCAGACTTCCTATTGTCTTCATCGCTCTCGGGATCGAGGAAGACGGTAAACCTCCTACTGATATACGCGAACTTACAGAGCGTCGGTGTTGATTCTAATGTCGCTATCTTATCGATACCACAAAAATTCTTATTGATAGCACTGAGTCATGCCAGTCATAGCATAGCAGTGATGCCGCCTAGAGCGATCGTCGTCCAGAGATAGCGGGTCTTCACTCCAGCGTATGCACACATGAGCAGTCATGTCAGTCCCATAACGAGGATACTTCCGAGATCAGGGATGAGGAGAAAGACGAAGAAAAGGATGATATGGACGATGACATATTTTGTCATGATGGCGGGATCGTGGAGGAGATGTTTTTTGCGAGTGAGCCATCGACCCAGAAACACGACATATGCTACTTTGAAGAACTCTGATGGCTGTATCGACGGTAGTCAGGGTATATCGATCCATCATCTCGCACCGTTATAGGTATCACCGATGATGAAGACAGATATCTGGAGGATAAAGATGATGACGAGTCAGATAGTTATTATTCTTTCGTTTTTGAGGAGTTTCGATATAGGGATGATCATGAGTACTCATCATACTACCAATGCGTAGATGAGATTGCTCACTTGTTTAAAAAAGTAGAAATAGTTTGATGGTTCGCCGACCATCTTGCCTTTGGCAATCAGGCTCAGTGTCGTGGTGAATGATTCGTGTATACTCACCGAAAAAAGAGCAGCTATGCCGTAGAGGATGAGAAGTCATGCAACGATGAGGAGAGGCATATTTCAGAAGTTATAAGTTCTAAATTATAAATTTGGGTAGGGAGACATGGCAATGTGTCTTCATTGCAATATATAAAGCAGTATAGCAAAAAGTCTCCCTTATCGCAAGAGCGTCTTGTATTTTTTTGTCGAATAGGTATATTCAAGGTATTTTATAAATTGGTATTGTCAACGAAAGGTTGCTTTGTCATTTCGACTGAAACGAAGTGGAATGGAGAAATCTTTCATAGTAGTTAATAAAAGATTTCTCGACTTTGCTCGAAATGACAAAATTATTATCTATATTGCTAATGCTTATGAACCTTACAAACTTTATAACTTTATAAACTTAATTATATGCTCAAAGTCCAAGACCATTACTTCAAACAAGCAAAAAAAGAAGGCTATGTCGCTCGTAGTGCATTTAAGCTCGATGAGATAGATGAGAAGTTTAAACTTTTCTGACCCAGTGTGCGTCGTATTATCGATATCGGGTGTGCACCAGGGAGTTGGCTCCAGTATGCTTCACAGCGTTGCCAGGCATTTCATCGTCCAGGTCGTGAAGAGACGAAGATTATCTGATTTGATCTGAAGAAAGTGATGATCACGATACCCTATGTCACGACTTATCAGCAGGATATCACCGAGAAGGAGAAGGTAGTTCAAATTATAAATGATGAATTGTGAATTGTAAATTCCCCCTCTCCTACGAGCGACTGAGCGAGTGTAGGAGGGAGGATTAATTTGATCATCTCCGATATGGCACCGGACACCCTCGGTGACAAAGGCACTGATGCTCTCAGATCAGTCTGACTGATCTATGAGACGATGTGGATGTATGAGGAGCTACTCGATCCTGATGGTGCATTTGCGATCAAGGTCTTTATGTGACCAGGCTTCGATGATCTCGTCCGTTACTGTCGTGAGAAGCGATGAGCGAAGACTATCCATATCTTCAAACCCAAGTCCTGTCGCAAAGAAAGCAAGGAGACCTATATTGTGAGGAAGGTGAGGTAGGTGATAGGTATTTATCTTTTTTTGCTATTTAATAAGCTCTATGTACTATTGCCTTCTGTTTAAAGGGCTCTCGCTCTTGCTCAAAGATATCGATTAGTGATTTTACAATGATTGGGTTAACGAGTTTAGCATCGAGTAATCTTTGCTCGCGAATGATGATATTTGATTCAGTTTCGGTAAGTCAGATAAGTGTTTTTCTCACCTTGGACGCAGAAATGTCTGCTGCCAATCATTCATAGCGATCTACATATGATGTTTTTTTATCCATTTCTTCAAAGAAATGTATATCTTCGTAACTTCACCCATAAAATACTACTTCTTTTGGTCATGGTATTAGTATGTCAATTTTTTTATCAAGATCTTTGACCCATTGAATATTATTTGCTTGATCACTACCGCGATCTCTTACGTCTCTTTTTTGAGTGAATTTTAATTTTCCCGTATTAAGTTCTTCACTAAAAATCATTTTTATAAAATCTTCTCTTTGTTTATCAGAAAAAAAATTTCTAACACTTTGATCTTCTCAAATACTTCCATGGAAGAGTATTGAAATATCATTCTCAGCAAGAGCCTTTCTACCAAGAGCCTCATGACCCAAGTGGATCGGTGCTTGTCTTCATCATCGGACTCCAACTTTAGTTATAGTTGATCACATAATTGTGCTATAGTAAAGTAAGTAAAATTATAAATCTATGTTACATCAGGTGCATTACTTTTTCATACAATATTCCGTATATTATACAGTTAAATAGAGAATATAGAAATGCTCCCAAAAAAACAATACCAAAAAACTTCTTTGAGAACAAAAGATTTAGATCTATACTATTATCAATTATTTAAGCTGAGACTATTTACTCCACTAACTTATACCTCACGCCAAACTTCTCTTTAATCACTATTGCTGCGTCAGATTGACTATTTTTATAATAGGAGACTATCTTGTCATAGGATCATTCGTAGACGAGTCAGGCAAGCTGGAGGAGGATATGCAGATCGGTGATGATCGCTGGCTGATAGAGTGTCATCGAGATGCTCTCATAGGACTCATTGACGCTACGAGGATCGCTATCACGCTTGTGGATGATGACATGATCGAGGAGTCATCACTGCGTCGTATAGACCTCGGAGAGGATGATCTTGCCGTTTATGTCGGTGTGGTCAT
>CAZBFX010000102.1:0-3591 GCA_964491325.1 uncultured Candidatus Peribacteria bacterium | reverse complement strand
GAATAAGAGAGCTGACTATATCGCCGCATGGATGCAGGTAGTGAACTGGGCTGAAGTGGAGAGGAGATATACAAAAGTATAGAATTTATATTATTACTCTTTCTTACAATGAACTTAAGAAAATCTGCATATGCTCTTACTGATAAATGATCAGATAGATGATTTATGGGAGGACTGCGATATGACAATGCCATAGAAAAAGTACTAGAATGATATAAGGCTGATCTGGATTCTTGAAGAACGATGTCTCTGAATGTAGAATGATTTATCGTCAAAGTTCTCACCCCAAATCTAGATCCTACTATCTATCCAGATACAGATGCAAAGTATGTCCACACTCATCAATCTGATAAACATCAGCATATCCATAAAATAGTTGATTCATTGTTTTTCATCCTTGAGGGAGAGGGGTTTGTGCTATCTGGTCAGAACAGAATACCTATCCAAAAATGAGATCGAGTGCAGGTTCCAAAGTATGCATTACACTGATTCGAAGTTGAAGGCGAAGGTATGGGGTTTATATCTCGACAAAATAAGGACTGACTCATACAAAACGGAATAACTGATTTATATATGCTGTTGGCAGATGGGACAATAAGTGAAGAACCATCATCGTATGAAGCATTACAACAATAATCTATAGCTGAGAAGTTAAAGTATGAACTCCTATAGGTCGATCTCTTCGCTTTATGACTTAGCTTTGGCAATCTATGTACTACACCTCTCGTGAAGCTTACGAATTAGCTTTCAAGCTAATTAATGACCCTATCGTAGCATGGAGAACATGCCCTATCTCAGGGACAGAATTCCCCATCACTGAGGCAGATATGAAGTTCTACAATACTATAGCTCCGACATTTGATGGAGAAAAGTTTATGCCACTCCTCCCAACACTCTGTCCAGAAGAGAGAAGTAGAAGAAGAATCGTAAGGAGAAATATGCGAAAGTTCTATAAAGACACATGTGATCTCACATGAAAATCAATGATATCTGTCTACAATGGTAGCAAACCCTACAAAGTCTACCATCAAGATGTTCGACGATCTGATGCCCGAGATCCTATGGATTATGGAAGAGATTATAGCTTTTCTCATTCTTTCTTTGATCAATTCAACGAATTTCTTCATGCCGTCCCTCGCATGGCGATGGTCAATAGCAATACAATCAACTCCGAATATTGCAACTTCATCAAAGATGCGAAGAACTGCTATATGTCGTCCGTGCTCTACTATGGCAACGAAAATATCTCCTACTCGACCTGGGTCATGAGAAGTAATACCTGTAGTGATTGCTATGAGATTCGCCAAGCAGAGCTCTGTTATGACTGCACATCATCGACAAACATCTTTCATTGCATCGCTCTCCATGAGTGTTACGAATGCCAGTATTGTTCTTTTTCCGCTAACCTCAATGGGTGTCACGACTGCATGTATTGTTACAATCTCTCCTGAAAATCCTATTGTATCCATAATCAACAGTATACTAAAGAGGAATATCTGACGAAGATTCATGAAATGCAAAGCAGTTCGTCGTATCGGTCAGACAGTCAGATTCTTTTTGAAGAAATTCTCGCAACGAGACCACTGAGAGCGAATTGGATCGTCAATAGTCAAAACTGTATAGGAAGTAGCATCTACAACGGTAAGAATGCGATCTTCGTCTTCGGTGGGCAAAGCTACGAAGATGTGAAATATATCATGAACTCTGAATGAGGCAGTAACAATATGGATATCTCTGGGGGTGGTTGTGAACGATGTTTCGAATCGACGAATGTGTGACTTGAAGGTACGACAAATATACTCTGATCAGTCAGCGTGATAGCATCGCACCATTGTTATTATTGTGACAATTGTTACTATTGTGCATATTGCTTTGGATGTATCGCATTGAGAAACAAAGAATATTGTATCATGAATAAGCAGTACACGAAAGAAGAACGATTTGACGAAATGAGAAAAATAGCTCACCACATGACTGAGACAGGTGAATGGGGGCAGTTTTTTCCTCTCGAGGATAATACATTTGACTATAATGAAACATACGCTCACGATATATTTCCTCTTACAAGAGAAGAGACACTACGTAGATGATTGACACGACATGAAGAGGAGAAAAAAGAGTACGAGTGAGCATCCATCACGGCCCATCATATAAGCAAATATGATCCTGCGACAGTGGGCGACATTATCGCCCAAAACAACAGAAAAGAATTACTTTCGTGAGTTATCGTCTGTCCCAAGACAAAAAGATGATTTAGAATTGTCCCGACAGAGATTGATCTGTGTGTGAGATTGGCTATACCCATCCCGACCATCCACCCCGATGAGAGATTTATCCAAAGATATAAGAGAATCGGTGGCAAGAGCATGTATCTCAGAAATTGCGACAAGACTGGAGCACCTATCCTCTCCGTCCACTCCCCCGATATGCCAAATCCTGTCTATGCAGAAGAGGTCCGGGATAGAGAAGTGTATGGGTAAACTAGAGTTTCTTATACACATCTCCCCTATTCCCGATATGATGAATCATATTCCCCTTTGCTGTTTTTTCGAAGACAAATCTTATATTCCCTTTTCTGAGTCTAAAAAATCAACTATATCACACAAGTGCCTTAATATCATAGGCATCGAGATTATCATGATAGATATCTTCCAAGATGTTCAATAATAACTCTCTGAGAGGATGTCTCTCGAGGAATTTGATAAAGTCCTTCGCCATTAGTCTCTCCCAAAATGTGATAAAACATCTTTGGGATCGAGTGGTGGATCGAAATCAAATGAAAATGTCGGGTTGACTTCGAGTGCATAGCTATCTATACTCGTCAGCACAGCAATAGGTCTATTATTGGCAAAGATTATCTTCGGTCATTGTTTGACCTCTTTGACATAGTGACTAATATTTTTTCTCAAGTCAGATACAGAAACACATTGATCAGCAAACATAAGCAAACAGAAATGATATAAATTATGTACACTATGTATAGATATATTATGTACAAAATCAAGACATTTTTCGTATCTATACTCCATCGTATTTAACCACTATGCTCACGAGATGCAACAATTCTTCCAATCCTATTTCGCTACTCTTGCCTCGACACCACTCAATCAGATCACGGAACATACCCATAGATGAGCATTGCAAGATCTTATCCGTCAGATCGCTGAGACCAATGATCACAAGATAGCGATCATTCATGAACCCACCAATCAACAATGACTGGGAAGACCTGATTTCTTGATCAAGTCGACAGCCAGTCAGAGTATCGTGTGATATATCGAAAACAAGAAAATAGGAGAAAATCTCATCGACATCACCAAAACGGATCAGATCGCCAAATATCGTAAACTCTGTGACAATATCCTCCTCACCAACTACACGGACTGGATATGGATCTGTGGTGAGAGTGTGCAATCAGCAAGTCTCTGCAACACGATGGATCTCAACAATCCCAAAAGCAAACTCAGTCCAGACCATATCGATGCAGTCGTCGCACTCATCGCATGATTTCTCTCCCAAGCTCCCACTGGTATCAGTACTATCAAATCACTCGCAGAAGTCCTCGCAGTCAGAGCGGATCTTCTTGAAGAT
>CAZBFX010000101.1:0-3732 GCA_964491325.1 uncultured Candidatus Peribacteria bacterium | reverse complement strand
ATGAAGACAACGCTCTTTAGACAAGGCAAACTCGATGCAGACTTCTTCTTCGGACTGGATAAGTGATGGAGTGTCATAGCGAAGCTCAAGTGATTCGATCTACATTCATCACACTATCAGAACATAGCGAATGAATATCATAAGTCATGACTCATCATAGACCAGAGTTATGACGACTATGTGAACGAATATAAGAAGATAGTCCAGAGTGTGATACAGTTTTTTGGTGGCAATACCAAAGAAGTCAGGCAAACTATCCAACATGACATACAAACTGCTATAGCCAAGGAGCATTTTGAACGATGTGCTATCCTCAGAGACATCCTCTCCCATATCGAGCAACGAACGGAGAAGCAACATGTCGTACTTTCGCCAAAGTATTCGGGCAAAATTATACGTATTATACAGACTGATAAAAGTCGGATCATCATCATGGTCGTCCTCTATGAAGGCAAGATGACCGATGTTATCAGAGAGAAGAAGCTGATCGAAGAATGGTCACTCTCTCAGATCATCAGCTCAATCGAGGCAGATTTTGGCATTATGCACAAAACAGAAGACTGACATACTACCACGCTCATATCGCAATCGATGAAGAAGATAGCTCGCAAAGAATGGACAGAAGTAGACAATCTCCTCCAGAAATTTACTGACTCCTATATCGCCAGTACGAGCTTTGATGATGATGCGATCATCAATGATCTACTCAGTGAATTACAAAGCAGATATCATCTTCCGAGACTCCCCTATCATATCGAATGTATCGATATCTCCCATCTCGCTGGTCGTCGAGTCAGTGGTGGGCTGAGCTGTATGATCGGATGACTTCTCACCAAGAAATACTACCGTAAATATAAGATCAAGCTCCTTGCCGACAACAAGACAAACAATCCCGACGACTACCTCTCCCTCCAGGAGATCATTGTCAGAAGATTCAATCTAAAATCCAACATGCAAAATCCAGAATTTCTGCCCGATCTCTTTATCCTCGACTGATGAAAAGGACAGCTATGAATCCTTCGTGAACTCTGTACTATCTTCCCCTGACTGAGAGAGATCATGCAAACGACCACCTTCATCGCTTTATGAAAATGAAAGGCCCGTAAAGAATCTGCCAAATCCAAAGGTGAGAAAGAAATAATCTACTCCTTTGAGAATCCCCCTTGTCAAAGGGGGGAAGGGGGGATTTGTGAAACTCCTCTCCTCTACGACCAAGCCGACCTCCTCCTCCTCAAGCTCCGTGACGAAGCCCATAGATTTGCCAATAAGTATAGGCAGGAGCAGATGAATAAGGAATGGAAGTAACTATCTAAAAACCAAGATCATCACTGGTAGCTGTTCCATTATCTATCTTTGCCTGTAAATATTCTCTTTCTTCTCTTTCTCTTTGAACTGTACGAAGCCTGTATTCTACTTTTTCTTTATAATATAATCTTTTATTGGCCATTAATTGATTATACTTTTCTTCTAGTGTTTGAGGATAAGTAACTTTTTTACCTTCTTGAAGATCTTTACATACCCTCTGACATGCATATCTCGCACCAACTCCATCAAATAACATACTATGAGATCTTCATTCGAGAAACTCTCTTTTTTGTGCTTCATCATAAACATATTCATCAATAATCAAATGTATATTACGGCCCTTAGGTAGTTGAGAGGTTTTAGGAAAACTAATGGTAAAATTTGGACATCCATAATTAATAAGCTTATCTTCGTATACTTGTCCTCTAGAAAATCAGTAAATCGTACCATCTGGCTTTCTATCACTACTAAATGCAAAAGGTATCGATCTTTTTCTAAGAATTCTCTTTATCATAGGGATAGTTCGTTTTGTAATAATTTGTATTGATTCAGACTGTCCTGATATATTTTGAAACACACCCAGCATTATATCGATATCATTACCCCTGTTATCTATTCTTTGGATAGTCTTAGAAGGTAGATTTGGTTTAGACGATAAGCGATCCCAATATTCTTGATTATATGTACTACTACCCACCGCCATAGCACTACTAATAAAATGTCTAAATATACCATCACCATTATCATATAATATATCAAATAACAGAGTAGAGAGATTTCACCTATCTACTGTTGATAAAGAAGAAAGATAATCTATAGGATGACGTCATGCTAGAGACGTTGGAAAACAAGAATGATGATAACAATACTTAAGATAATTAAAATTATGATCTGAAGCATTTGCCAATATACTTTTTCCCATAATAGTAGCATTTTCTCTCGCCAGCAAAAGCATTATCTTCTCTCTTAATCTATCGGTAAGATTATTAAGAGATTTTTGATTTTTCGAGGAAAAAACTTCTCCATCAAAGAGATCACGATAAAAACACAATTCTCAAGGATGTTTCTGTGACATGTACTAGATAGTAACAAAGCACTATCATTACACAAGACTATAGTTAATGGAACCGCCATACTTTATATAGCAGTATCGTTATTTCTACCCTACCCACGGAATATGAAAGCCTCGTGCCACGACGAGATCTTTCAAGATAATATAGATACCAAATCCCATCAAGAGCACGAAGAAGAAGAAGTTGATATAGTTTTCTATAGTAAAGTATTTTTCCAGCTTCTTACGAAAGAAAATTGATTGGATAATAACACCAAGTATTCTTCCTCCATCCAGTGCAGGGATAGGGAGCAGATTAAATAATGCGAGTGCAAATGATATCATCGCACCGAAGACCATAAACTGTATCCATCCTCCATGAGTCAATAATATATCACCAAACTTCACCGCACCCACTGGTCCTGAGAAGTATGATACTTGTTTACCTATACGCTCACTATCAAATGAGAGAAGACTAGCACCGAAGCTACCCAATCTATAGAGTGTCATCGATCACTGTGTATACATCTCCGATAGCGATGCTCCTACTGCCTTCACGAAAGGCATAGTAATCACCAATCAGGATAACGAATCAACGACCGTATCATCATGAACCGTCATACCCATGAGACAATTATCATCAGGACATGTTCATGTCAATATCACAATTTCGCTTCATCTCTGAATAGTAAGTGTAAGATCTTTACCGATAAGTGATTTAAGTGTTTTCTTGAACATAAGCGTATCTGTTTTTTGATCATTGATAGAGATAATCGTATCGTTAGATAGGAGTCCCAACTCAGACGCCAATCATCATGTCAATACTTCATCTATAACGACAGACTTCGCCAAGGGTTCAGGTTTGATAATACCTTTTTCTAGTAAGAACGATAGAGTAGGAGTCAGATAACTCTCTTGCACAAAAGTGCTCGAGTTTTCTGGGACAATAACAAGAGGCTTCACACCGATCGTCAATGCCCACGTCAAGACAATCCATGCAAAGATAAAGTTGACAGCAACTCATGCCAGCAAAACGAGAATCTTTGCTGGTAATGATGCCATGATGAAGCTATCTTTCGCACGAAATGTTCATTCATCATGTGGATCTTCTCCTTTGAGCCTCACAAATCACCCCAAAGGGATTGCATTCAGCGTATAAGCAGTACCCGATTTGTCAGTCCAGAGAGTTTTAAGTTTGGGAGGTATACCCATACCGAATTCCAAGACTTTCACACCCACGAGCTTTGCTATACTAAAGTGTCCTAATTCATGAATCAGTACCAAGAAAAGAAACAACACTATTCACATAATTACACCAAACATATGATAAGTAAGAAGTAATAAAATAATTATCTATAATTGTATGGATTTCTCTC
>CAZBFX010000100.1:0-3748 GCA_964491325.1 uncultured Candidatus Peribacteria bacterium | reverse complement strand
TCAGAGAGATCCCCTATCAGATAGCGAGTATGCTGGATCAGAAAGACAAGCACGGTAGTGTGGCAAATGATACAAGCAATACTGGTCTGACGATGTATCGTCATGGCGAGAAAATCATGACCGACTGGTCAGTGATCGGTCAGCGAATCGGTCAGTATCATGATATGTTTTATCTCGGCAGAGGAAATCAATATCCTATCGCAGCTGAGTGATCGCTCAAGATCAAAGAGATCAGCTATATTCACGCAGAAAGTTATCCGTCAGGAGAACTGAAACACGGTCCGCTTGCTCTCATGAGTGATCAAGTGCCCACCGTCGTCATCGCTGTCGATGATCCGCTCTTTGCGATGAATAGCTCAACGATCGCCGAAGTACAAGCCCGCAAAGGACAGGTCATCGCTATCGCAAATCAGGTCATCGAGTCTGCTGAGTGGACTATCGTCATCCCTCGTACGCACTATCTCGTAGCACCATTTCTCACGACGATCGTGATGCAACTCCTCGCCTATCATACAGCATACGCTCTTGGGAGAGAAATCGATAAACCGAGAAACTTAGCGAAGAGTGTGACGGTGAAGTAAATATATTAGCATAGCAACATATATGTTTTAAAAGCACTACCAATAATGAACTTTACTCAACATATTAAATATCTTACATCAAGAGATGTTCTCATGGCTTGATGAAAATGAGCATCTTTGTGAGAAATGTTCCAAGCATGAATACCTGTACCATGATGATTTGTAGTGCTATCAAGCACATTTGATTACTTTATAAAAAAAACAGGTCTGAATATACAGATACAGGGTATATTAGATCAAGTAAATCACCAAACTGTATCAAATGTAGAAGAAGCATCAGAGAGTATTCAATCACTTATATT
The DNA here is from genome assembly GCA_964491325.1 of uncultured Candidatus Peribacteria bacterium. Lineage (GTDB taxonomy): Bacteria > Patescibacteriota > Gracilibacteria > Absconditabacterales > Absconditicoccaceae > Aalborg-AAW-1. The sequence goes on along the minus strand of CAZBFX010000100.1, from coordinate 2,865 downwards.
GAGTTTTCCAATACCAGAAGAAATAGAACGTGAGATATACGCTAGTTTCGATAAAGAAGGTCTCGAGTACGTCGCAGTGAGATCATCTGCTACTGCAGAAGATGGTGCAGAACATGCACGAGCTGGTCAACTGGACAGTTTTCTTAATATTACCAAAGACGATGTTATTGAAAAAGTAAGAAAATGCTGGGCTTCTTTATTTACACCAAGAGCGATATTTTATAGATTTGAAAAAGATCTCCATAACGATCATATCTCTGTAGCAGTAGTAGTGCAGAAGATGGTACAATCAGAGATGGCAGGTATAGCATTTTCAGTCCATCCTGTAACAGAAGATAGAAATCAGATGATTATCGAAGCGGGGTATGGATTGTGAGAGGCAATAGTATCGTGAGCAGTAACGCCTGATAGTTATGTTATCAGAAAAGACAATAAAGCGATAGATATAACGATCAACCATCAGCATAAAGCACTCTATAAGTCACAGAATGGAGGTAATGAGTGGAAAGAGTTGTGAGATAGAGGAGAACAACAAATTCTTAATCACGATCAGATACAAGAACTATCCGAAATCATTCTTCATATAGAACATCATTATGCTTTCCCTTGCGATATAGAATGGGCATATGAATGATGACAATTCTTTATTGTGCAAAGTAGACCAATTACGACTTTGCAAACTATATCACAGCCCACATCTCGTAAAATAAAACTAATTTTCACAAGAGATCATAATCAATGGATGAACGAAATAGTTGATTATGTGTTTGTACATATACTACCTCATGTATTCGGTGCTGGACTCTCTACACAAATCACTTATTTTAACGGAAGAACATCCGAACGACGACGCTTTAGTGATGAAGTATGAGCTATAAAAAATGCCGTATTAGCCAAAAAAGTGAATGACAATATCTTTACTCAAGAAACGCAAGAAAAGTTCTTACAGGATGTACAACATATTCGTAGTTTATTATCACTCAAAGAGGTCGAAAAACGGAATCCTATAAAATTTTTACAAGAAATAAAAGATCGTTTCATTGCAGTTTATCCTCTCTATCTTCTTGCTCTTTTCATTCCAGGCTTTTGGAGAGATGAATTCGTTAGATTACATGGCAAAGATGGTGAATTTATTGCTGATAGATTATTTCATAGTAGAGAAAAGAGTGAATGATTATTGAAAGAGATTACAAATTTCTTGCGTTTATGGCTTAGTCCTCTATTAACCTCTAAAAAATATCCAGCAAAGACTATTATTGTTCTATCACAAAAAGAAGTTATCAATTTTCTTGAAGATGATATTATACCAGATATAACTATTATAGAACAGAGATTACATTGATTCATCTATATGGACCAGACCATTACTCCAGTAAGTAATTTTCAGAAGTTCTTAGATGAGAAAGATATGATTATCGAGTTAGATAATCATTGATTCAATCAAGATAGTTTATGTGGAACTTCTGCTTATAAGACAGATACAGTGATTGGGAAAGTAAAAATTATAATGAATTCATATGAAATGAATGATTTTTCTGAAGGTATGATTCTTGTCACTCCCATGACAGCTCCAGAATACCTACAAATCATGAAAATTGCTTCTGCCATTATAACAAATGAAGGAGGCATTACTTGTCATGCAGCAATAACTGCAAGGGAGCTCAAGAAACCATGTATAATTTGAACTAAAATAGCGACACAAGTTTTACATGATGGAGATATTGTAGAAGTTGACACTAATGATGGAATAGTAAGAATATTAGATAGGAAAGATAACACAAAAAATACACAGTTTTTATCACAAACAGACTGGGTAAAATATTTAGATAGAGAACAGCCGCCCTTACTATTTTCGGCTTTTATAGATCCCTATTGAGTCTCACTACAAAAAACGGTATGATTTTGATTTAATCATCAACTCAATTACTATAAAGATGGTTTATGAACATTTTATAGATCAGAAAAAGAACTTATACAATCAGATATTTACTTTGCAGATCTTTTAAAGAATAATATTCCACTAGTATACAAAACGATTGAATATGAGAAAAGAACTCATACCATAGCTCATGAATTACTTTCTCTTGTTACCTTTAGAGAAGAGGATATATTATCGATTCTAGAAAAGTTTGAGTATATCCTCTTATACAATACCGTTATTCCTTATCGCTTTTTATCGGCAATTGAAAGATTTCCAGATATAAAAAATATAGTAGACTGCGATCTAATTAAACAGTTGGTAAAATGTAGAGAAAGATCCTATTATCCTGACCTTATGGTGAATATCATAAAAGATATCGCAGGTTTTGTAATGAATAAGTTTAATTTGCCTATAGAATATGGACTACTCTGTACATATCAAGAGATACAGTATGCACTCAAAAAAAGTACTTTATCACTTTCTTTACATGATCTTGAACAAAGAAAACATGGTATATATTTTGGCACTATTAATAATGAATTTATAAAAGATAAGAATTGATCATATGTAATAAATCGGACAAAAGACGAATTAAGACAGACTATAAATCATAAAGAATATATCAAAGGAAGCATAGGATATGCTGGTAAAGTACAATGAAAAGTAAGAATAATCAATACTATACAAGAAAACATACAATTTGATGATGGTGATATTTTAGTATCAATCAATACAAATCCTTCTTTGATGGCATTTTTAAGAAGAGCGTGAGCAATTATAAGCGATGAATGATGAACAACTTGTCATGCGGCGATAGTGGCAAGAGAACTAAAAAAACCATGTATTATTGGCACAAAAATAGCCACTCAAGTATTACATGATGGCGACCTCGTCGAAGTTGACGCAATTAATGGAATAATAAATGTATTATCAAAATAGACTAC
>CAZBFX010000099.1:0-3758 GCA_964491325.1 uncultured Candidatus Peribacteria bacterium | reverse complement strand
CTTCCATGCCGACGAATCCATCTCTCATCCTCGCATAGGCGTACATGAGACCAGAGAGCTCGTCGATAGAGATGAGATACTTTTGTATCTCCGTCGAGGGAGTAATGCCCGAGAGTTCTGGTCCATGGGAGCGAATATCGACGACGATCTGTTCTTTCTCTGCATCAGGGATGGAGAGCTCGTCGATCATCCTCTCGAGATCGTTTTGGAGATGTCTGGCCGCATCTTTGTTGATATGATCTCGATCAATATCATGGAGAAGTCCGATGATATATCGATATGCTGCTGCTTCTTCTGATTTCCCTACGCTATGAGCAAAGTACTTCATCAAATGAGCAACTTGCTGACAGTGGAGGAGGGTATCGGTCAGATATTTCTCGGACAGTGACTGAGCAGAGGAGACGAAGTGATGATCTGCGTGCAGGGATGACGATACTGTATCGTTTGTCGGAGTGGCTTGAGCGACTTTCTTCTCTGGAGTGGGATTTTCGATAGGAGTATTGCTTGTTGGATTTTCAGGTTTCATCAGTGGAAAGAGTACCACGTCTCTGATATTTGCTTGTTCGGTCAGGAGTGAGATGATACGATCTATACCCATCCCTCGTCATGACTGCGGAGGCATACCGTATTCCATAGCAGTGACGAATTCATCATCACTCTTGGTCGCTTCATCATCACCACGAGCGATAGCTCATGCCTGTTCATCGAAGTTTGCTTGCTGGACTTGCGGGTCGACAAGCTCTCCATAGGCTTTGATACATTCTCGACCATTGATGAGAAGCTGTCGTTGCTCGACGAGAGCAGGATTACTATCACTCTGACGAGCGAGAGGTTGCATAGTCTTCGGATAATTGATGATGAAGGCTGGTCAGACGATTTTTGGTCTGGTTACTTTCTTATACAGATAGTCGATCATCGTCGCAGTGGTCTGGACGTCGAGTCATTCTCGAGTATGACCATGTTTTTTGATCTCGGCTCTGAGTGTCTCTTCGTCGTCTGCTCCATATATGGAGACATCGATACCGCTATCTTTCTGAACTTGAGCGATATAGTCGATACGTTGCCATGGAGTCTGAAAATCTACTTCTTTGATAGCTCCCGTCTTATCAGCTACTTGTACTTTCTTCGATAGCTGAGGGATATGAGCGAAGATGTAGTCAAACATCTGCTCGGTAAAACGCATATTGTCTTCGTAATTCCAGTAGACAGCATAGTGTTCACAGCCAGTGAACTCTTGGATATGACTTGGGTCAGATCATTCGTTACGAAACTCTTTGCCGATCTCGAAGACTTTCTCGAGCATACCGACCGTTGCGACTTTTTGGGGACATTCGAGGGATATCCTGAGATACATATCTTGATCGAAGTCGTGATGATGGGTCGTGAAGGGACGAGCTGCAGCACCAGAGGCAGCATTGGTGAGGATAGGTGTCTCGAGCTCGATAAATCCTTCGCTATGATAGAAATCTCTCAAGGTCTTGATAAACATGCTCCTGAGCTTCATCCTCTCGAGTGTCTCACGATTGAAGATCATATCGAGATATCTCTGTCTATACGCTTTCTCTTGGTCGTCACCGATACCATGAAACTTATCACCGAGTGGTCTGATGGCTTTGGAAAGAAGTTGGTATTCTGACACGAACAATGTTAGTTCTCCTTTGTGCGTCATGAAGAGTTCACCATGGACACCGATGAAGTCACCGATATCGAGCATCTTATCGACAAATCGGTAGTCGAAAGATTTAGTGGAGGCTCACTCTTCACTCTTGTTAGTGGTATTGAGCCTTTCGCTTTCAGCTATCTTTGTCGCTTGATGTTCAAACATGATCTGTATCTCCCCCGATTCATCCATGATCTTCGCAAAGCTGAGCTTCCCTGATACTCTCTTCAAGACGAGACGACCTGCGGTGTGATAGTCTTGTCTCGGTGCAGAGATTATATCATCGATACTACGAAGTGATGATGATTGTCATATCTTGATAAGTTCACTGATCATATCCTTCTTCTCAAACTTCTGAGGATAAGGGTTGATACCCATGTCACGAAGTTGCTGGACTTTGGCAATACGAACATCACGTTCAGAAAGTGATCCATTGATTGTTGTCATCGGTTTTTGTCTATATAAAAAAAAGAGTAATTGTATAGTTTCAGTATACATATCATTCTCTGTGATTGCAAGGAGTTTCAAGAAGTGTCTGAACCACTACAATAGCATAATTCTTGCATAATATGAGCAGCTTTTTAGTTTCTATTAACGTTTTAGATAAACATCCGTTTTAATGGTGTTTATCTTTTGTTACATAATGGTTTTTATCTAAGTATGCAAACTTTATTCTTTCTGGCAATTGATACAGCTCTCCTTCATTCTTCACTCAAAGATACATTTCTTTTCCTTTTTCTTCTGGATTCCACCCATTATCAATTGCGAACATTATTGCTTTTCCTATAGTCTTTGGTTTTATTTCAAAATACCAATTGTAGGGATCCAAATACAAAATACTTTTCGTTAGTTTCTTTGAGTATATTCTAATATGATGTTCTTTATGACCATAAATAGAATTTCCATCAAGTATCCAAAAGTAATCTTCGTTCAATACTGTAATTTTCCTTTTTATTGCTCTGCTCATTTACTCAATATTGTATAACTAAAGATTATACGCAGTATATTCCGTTTTAATAGCTCACATTTTGAAGGGAGGGGATATTTATTGTATCTTCATTAACAATAACAGGAGCTTTTTGAAGATTCTTAAATAGTTGAGAAAAGTCAGCCTTTATTTTTTGTATTTTCTTTTTTCTTTCCTGTCCTTTTTCTTCTTTATGAAGACGTTTCTGTTCTTTTGGCGAAAGCTCTTTGTTTGTCATGGGAACAATTCATTCTCAAGAAACTAACGTATCAGTAGCTATAGGATTAAGACATTGTTCTTCCTCTAAGGCAGTAGGGAAGATTTGAGTTGTATTTTCAGATATAGGTTGATCAGCACAATGAGAAAGAGTAAGTAATAGGAAAGCCGATACCAATGACTTCCATCAAGAAGTAGATTTGAAGATATTTCCTCCTATAATTTCTTCCATAATTCAAACTTAGACATAAAAATCTTAGAGGGTCGTCGATCTCACATATTCGCCAGCATCGCAGCCATTGACCTTGCCACGAGAGACGGCTGCTGCACGATAGGCATCGAAAGGGAGTCAGGTATAGGAAACTTCCCATCATGCTGCGATACCTTTCATGACGAGATAGGTCTTGCAGGAGACAGTGGTCGTCGGATTGATATCTTTGCCTATCATCCCTCTACTCGATGCTATAGCAAATGCACTGTAGAGAGTACTTGTCTTACTAATATTGCTAAATGTCGGATACTTCGATCCTTTCATGGTAACATTGTATGTCTTGACGAGGTAGGGTATGACGTCCGCATATGTCAGAAGTCATTTCTTATTTATAGTAGATGGAGAGGTGTTGGTATTGCTAGAGGTCGGTGCTGCGATATCGTCTGATCATTCGAGGATGACAGTCCCTGATGTGCTCTCTGTCGTGGATCATGTGATCGCTTGTACTCCGCTTATGTTACTAGCATCGGGCATGATGAGAACTCCACTAGTATTATCTCCAGTTATGACATCACCTGACCCAGGAGCAACGGTGATTTGATTGTTTTGCATGATCATCTCGTGAAACCAGAGCGATCCTCTAGCGAGCAGTCTATCGATAGCTCCGCTAAAGAGACCTACTGCGATGATTGCTGCGATAGCCA
>CAZBFX010000098.1:0-3777 GCA_964491325.1 uncultured Candidatus Peribacteria bacterium | reverse complement strand
TATAACGACTGATTTTGCTAGAGGTTCTGGTTTGATAATACCTTTCTCTACCAAGAATGATAGGGTAGGAGTAAAATAACTTCTCTGCACTAAAGTACTCGCATTTTCTGGGACGATAATGAGAGGTTTAACACCGATAGTTAATGCTGAGGTAAGAACAATCCATGCAAAAAGAAAATTTACTACTACTCATGCGACCAAGACGAGAATCTTTGCCCATAACGACGCCATAATGAAGCTATCCTTCGCACGAAATGTTCACTCATCCTTAGGATCTTCTCATTTAAGTCTCACAAATCATCCGAGAGGGATAGCATTGAGTGTATATGCCGTACCCGACTTATCCGTCCAAAGTGTCTTTACCTTTGGAGGTATTCCCATGCCGAATTCGAGGACTTTGACTCATGTCAACTTCGCTATAGTAAAGTGGCCTAATTCATGAATCAAAACAAGAAAAAGAAACAATACTATTCACATAATAACACCAAACATATGATAGGTAAGAAGTAATAAAATAATTAACTATAATTCTATGGATTTCTCTGCCATAAAACAATAGAATATACGATAATAGAAATTGGAAATGCTTTTGCGTCATCCTGAACGAAGTGTAATGCAATGGAACGAAGTTGAAGGATCTCACTCTACAATAAATAAGTAATTCTAAAAATCAAGAGAGATGTTTCGATGCCACTTTGTTCCGCTCAACATGACGCAAATGAATCCGCAAATCTCTAAACTCTTAACTCTGAACTTGTCATTCTTTTCGTCTCTCCAGCAATACCATCGCACTGACGGTATCTTGGGAGATGTCTTTGCGATAGGATCAGCTCGTGATATGAGTCAGCTCCGATGCTTGCACACTCGAGAAATGTTCATCAATACGGACGATCTGGATACGAGGATCTATACTATAGCCAAGATTGGTGATAAACTTATCAATACTCACGGTGAGAGCTTTATTTCTCTCTGGATAACCGACAACAATAGTAGTAATCGACTTCTCGATCACGAGCGAAGCGAGGTTGGGGTAGAGGTCAGGGGTATTGGTCACATATCCCAGTGGCAAAGGGATAGGATGCTTCGCATCCATGGTCGCCAAGCCGATACGCTTCGTTCATCGATCGATCCCGAGGATATGCATACAGTTTATAAAGTTATAAAGTTCCTAAGGTTTATAAAGTCGATAGAAAGACGATTCTACTGTCTACTTTGCCAACTGTTCTATCATCTTGTGACCGATACCATTGATCAACTTCGGAGAAGTCTCATCGCCATATCTCTTGGCTATCTCTATCATCTCATTGATCAAGACTTCTCTGGGTGTCTGGTGAGCGATATACTCCATCCCTCATGCGAGGAGAAGAGCTTGATCCATCGGATCCATCTGCATCAGCGTGAAGGTCGTCGTATGCGTATTGATCAGTGCAATCAATGTGACAATATGCTCATCTCGAAGTTTAGCAACCGTCGTGATGAAATGCATATCGATCTGATGGTTTTTTTCTGTATTAAAAAACCACACTATCATATACTCCGCTAACGCAGTGGTCGCAGCAGTATCGCTAAAGAGTGGGAAACGATAACTTTCGGGGAGATGAGTGAGAGCAGACTTGACGATATCCATACGGAAATCACGAAGCTCATCATAACGATCACACAACTGCTGTGTGATACATGCATAGATCATCATCACGAGAATCTTCCTCGAAGTCATTCTCGCATAGATGTTCATAACATAAGGTAACAATCTAAAAGATATAATATTTAAGAATTATTCTATACTTAAAGAGGGATATTTTCTACGAATCACAACAATCAATATAAAGGAGATAATAATTGGCACTATACGACCAAACAAGAAAAAGATTATCTCAAAATCAAAAGAAAATGAACCATGAATTAATGATCGTATTAATGGTAACAATAATGATGCGAGTAATGACAAAAGAAAAGAAAGAAAAGCAATTATAGCATAAGGAAACAATACTGTTTGTCGTATTCTTGAAGGTATCGTATTAATAGTATAAAAAAATGTTAAAAAGACTATAGATAACGCCTCCCAGGAGTATCGTACTATTTCTTCAAATTCAATATTATAAAAAGAGATTTCTTCTATAGAATAATAAAAATATACCACATCTATTATATGATTAATAAGCACTCTCAAGCAGATCCATCAACAAATAATCAATAGTCCTAACAATATAGATGGGATATTCTTTTTCATTATTTGATTAATCTCCAGATAAAAAAGATAGATAATCCATATAACATAAGATCTTCTCATATCCTGAAAATAATCGAATCGATTTATCATAATATAACCTCTCCCACAGACAAAAAGAGTGTATTACGCATCTATAACTTTATTTGCTTTGGGAGCTTTGATAGTAAGGACTTGCTTACCATTGTAAAATCCACATGACTTACAGACTCTGTGTGACAATCTCATCGCACCACAGTTTGTACATTTTGCCAAAGCGACCATATTGGTGAGCTTCTTGAGGATATCATTCTGCCATGAAGCATGTCTGATCTTCCTCTTGGAAATCGATCTTTTCTTTTTTGGTCCGATATTTGACATGATAACAGTAATTAAACATTAAAATAGTAAGTCATTAAGTATTCCTTGTTTAGCTTTATAGCTTAGCTTTCGCCCATTATGCTACCGCCTCGACATGGACATAGGTCTCGAGATATTTTCTCCCGTCGAATCTTTCTCTCTTCTTCTTCGAGAAAGCGACCATACCATCTATCCCTGCATGGACAGTGAAGTCATTACCCATATAGACATTGCGTCCGAGTTTGTATTTGCTTCCTGCTTGTCTAGCGATGATACCTCCAGCATTGATAGCCTGTCCGCCAAATACTTTGATACCACGAAACTTAGGATTACTATCCTTGACGTTCTTTACGGAACCGGTGGCTTTTTTGTGTGCCATGTGCGTTATTGCATGATAAATAAAAACAATACCGATCACTATAGCGATAGCGGTATGCAATTGCAAGACATTTAGCGAAAAAAGTATCTCTGACACTTAGAGGATATTGATGATCAATCTCACGATGGTATAGGACATCATGACGATGAGAATACCCACTCCCGCATTGATCAATACATTTTTGAGAGCTGTCTTCGCCTCATCAGGGTCAGATGCACTACTTGTGAGAAATTTGAATCCGACATAGACCACAGCGATGAAAGCGATCAATGCCAGCGATGCTCGGAGATATTGATTAGCTAGCTGAATATAGTTGTAGACAAGATCACCATTACTCTCGATATGCTGAGGACCTGTCACCGCGATATCACGAAACCCATCGCTCGGTGGTATACTCAGTCTCAGTGCATGAGAAAAAGAAGCGACTATCTGACTGGCGACAATACTCAATCCGAGTGTCTTTTTACTAAGCGATGACCAAGTCATGAGAGAAGAATGGAGAGTTAAATGCATTAACCATTATATAATTACACAGTAAGAATCAAATACACAATGATCAATTATCCTACTGTCTTACTGTGCTACTGTTTACTGTCTAACTTTAGTATCTAAATAATCGTCCCAACCGCATTGAGTGAGTTCATCGCTATCGCTTGGATCAGATAGACGATACCGACTGCCGAGAGTGCCAAGAGTAATCATAGAATCACATTCGTTAGCTCTTTGATCTTATCGCCGATACTACCTCCGCTCAATCAGGCGATCACTGTTTGCACACCGATATACATGATCATCGTGATAGAGAGAGCTATGGTGATCCTCAAGAGCGTCC
>CAZBFX010000097.1:0-3872 GCA_964491325.1 uncultured Candidatus Peribacteria bacterium | reverse complement strand
CATTGAATTCGCCACCAAATGACTCCACCGCGATAGCGACATCGGATGGTGTCTGGTATTTTTTCCCTCCTTTGAAGAACATATGTTCGAGGAAGTGGCTGATACCATTGGTTCTCTTATCTTCATAGATCGATCATGCTTTGACGAAGACTTGGACAGTGGTCGAATAGCTATCGTTCATCGGTGCGAAGACCGTTGTGATACCATTGAGGTGTTTGGTGAAGTAGTGCATTATTCTAATGGTGAATGGTAAATGATGAATGGTGAATTACGAGGATGACTATAGTGTTGTGCGTGGGAGATTGCAAGGATAAAAAAACCTCAGCTTAGATGTAAAAATGAGGTGTAAGATGTAAGTTTGAGGATGATTTGATTATCTTTTCTTAATTTTTGGATAGTATGTTGAGAGAAGTATTTTATTTGTTTCCCAGTATTCATCTATAGATAGGCAAATATTTTCATATATCTTTTGTGCACATATATATAGTTCTTCATTAGAAGCATCAGGATATTTCGTGGCATATGTTCTCATTTGATTGGCAAAATCAGTCATAAATTCTAACCATAAAGGCCCGCAATCTGAAAATCAAAATAACTTCTGAGATAAGGCCTCAATATCAGATTCTTGTTGAAAACCAAGTACATCCTCAATAGAAACAAGGTCTTCTTCAATAATATATTTGACCATGGCATACCAAGCTCTATATCTTTCATCATTACTGGCGTTATAATTAGGGTTTTGCAGAGTGGCGATGTATTCTGCCAATCATTCTTCTCGACCGATGACTGTTTGTTCTCAATATGGTGTCTCGTAGAAAATATTTAACCCACCGAATCTCGATATCTTATCTTTGGATAATTTAAGATAATCGACTGATGATATGTTTTTGTAATCTGTATGACGAGTATGCGTAAGTTCATGTCTAAATATATCGTATAGTATAGTAGAGTTATTTGATTTGCTCTTATTGAAGTATATATGATTCCCACTAGTATTGGCCTCTACCTCTGGTTCTAATGTATCGCTTTGGGCCAATAAAATATAAGGATATTGTAAATCAAATCTTTGATCATATAATTCTAATATGCTCGCTAATGAATCTTTTACTTCTTCGATTTGCCGTTCTGGTCAAACAAATACAGTCTTACCAATTGTGTCCCTTTTCGTCACTTCAATACTTTTGGTCGGTATTCTTGAATCTGATTTTTCTGTTTGAGGTTTTTTTCATTTATCGTTGCTTCACTTGCATAAAGGAAGAGGTGTTGCTAAAAGTAATGATAATATTAATCATCATGCTAACTTAAGCGACCTAGCTTTCCCTAATATTCATTTTTCTTTTTTTTCTAACATTATTAAAAATACTATAGAATAAAACTTTAATAGATATATATTAAACATTTATTATCAAAAGTCAATAGATAATAATTGTAACAATATTTAATAGAATCTTTCTTGCTCTTAAAAAAATAACTTAAATGAGATATTTCTTTCCTCTCTTGCAATAGTATAGGGAGATGTGTATACACTCCTTATTGTGTCTTTTTTGCTTGCATTTTTGTATTATCTCCTATTCCCTATGTCTGACGCCACATCTCTCCACACTACCGCTGCATACGATGCCTCCTCTATCAAAGTCCTCGAATGACTCGAGCCTGTCCGCCAGAGACCAGGTATGTATATCGGATCCACTGATATCAAGTGACTCCACCATATGATCCAAGAGATCGTCGACAATGGTGTCGATGAAGCACTTGCTGGTCACTGTAGTGCTATCACGACGATCATCCATCGTGACCACTCAGTGACTGTCTATGATAACGGTCGTGGTATCCCAGTCGATAAACACGAGAAGACCGGAAGATCTGCTCTCGAGACGGTCTTTACTGTCCTCCATGCCTGAGGTAAATTTGAAAAATCAGCCTATAAGATATCATGATGACTCCATGGAGTAGGTGCATCGGTCGTGAATGCTCTCTCTGAGTGGCTCGAAGTCACTGTCCATAAGTGAGGTAAACAATGGTTTCAACGCTTCGAGCGTGGTATCCCTATCGGTGATCTGGAAGCTATCGCTGATACCGAAGTCACAGGGACGACTGTTCATTTCAAGCCTGATGCGACTGTCTTTGAGACCGTGGATTTCTTTCTCGGGACAGAGATCTCGAGGATGAAAAATGCTGCCTATCTGACTCCTGGGGTAGTGTTTACCTTAGTTGATGAGAGGACAGATTATAGGGAGCGTTTCTGCTTCGAATGAGGTATCACGACATGGCTCACGAAGCTCGTCGATGACCAAGAGATTGTCTCCTCACTCCATCGTATCGATCAGGAAGGGAAAGACTGTCAGACAGAGATTGTTTTCCAGTTTGTGAATAATACCAATGATAACCTTATCTCATTCGTGAATAATATCCCGACCAAAGATGGTGGTACGCATGTCGTTGGATTCAAAAATGCCCTCCTCAGACGTATCAATGAGATGACCAAAGAGACAGAGAAATTTAACAAGAAGATAGGAGAATTTACGCTCCAAGATATGTCGGATGGACTCTATGCTATCGTCACCGTCAAGATCCCAGAACCGCAGTTTCAATGACAGACAAAAGGTAAACTCGGTAATAGCTATGTCAAAGAAGAAGTCGAAAGGATCGTCTATGACTATATCAGTCAGTACTTCAAAGATCATCCCGAAGAATTTGAGAGAATCTACGAAAAAGTCGATCTCTCTGCGAGAGGAAGACTGGCTGCTGTGATCGCTAAGGAGACCGTCATGCGTAAGACAGTCCTCGGATGAGGAGTCTTGCCTGGTAAGCTCTCTGACTGTCGTCGTAAAGGTGCCAATGGGACAGAGCTATATCTCGTAGAGTGAGACTCAGCGTGAGGTACTGCGAAGCAAGGTCGTGATAGTGAATTCCAAGCTATCTTGCCACTCAGAGGTAAGGTCATGAATACCGAACAAGCTCATATCCAGAAGATCCTAGCCAATAAAGAAATCAAATCACTTCTCACGGCGATAGGTTGTGGGATGAGAGATAGCTTCGATGAAAATGCACTCAGATACGAGCGTATCATCATCATGACGGATGCCGACGTGGATGGAGCTCATATCAAGACACTACTACTCACCTTCTTCTTCCGTTATATGAGACCGCTGGTGGAGCATGGACATCTGTATATTGCTTGTCCACCGATCTACAAGATCACCCAAGGCAAGAAAGAGCAATACTTCTACCCACCGATCGAGATCGATGAAGCACTCAAGCTATGAAAGTTTGACAAAAGTAAGAACTACGAGATCCAGAGATATAAGGGTCTCGGAGAAATGAATGCAGAGCAACTCTGGGAGACGACGATGGATCCTGCTGGTCGTAGACTCTATCAGATCACGGTCGATGAAGCAGAAGAGGCTGACAGATTGTTCCGTGTGCTGATGGGCGAAGATGTCTCACTCCGTAAGCATTTCATCCTCACGCATGCCAAGGGTGTGAAGGAGTTGGATGTGTAAATGTTCATTATTCTTCTCGTATTTTTGTCTTTAGTCGTGTGACATTTATATCATGAAGTATCTACACATTACATTTTCTTGTGTTGTACTTTTATTGATGATGCCATGATGCAGTGAAAGGTCTTCTGATGAAGATTCTCATGATCTGATGACTACTGGATATATACACATATCGGGTGATCGTCTATCTGGCAATACTAGTATTGCTATCAGTACTGCCCTTGCCACAGGTGAGCAGAAATCATCTCCTTCACGTGTCTATGTTCAGGAAAGATCATATCAAGAAATGTCTCTTGATTTTGATATGATAGCTGGTTCAGCTCTAGGTTTTCTTAGTGAAAAATAGTGAGTACTGGCCCAAAAATCTCT
>CAZBFX010000096.1:0-3872 GCA_964491325.1 uncultured Candidatus Peribacteria bacterium | reverse complement strand
AAATTCAAACAATCATTTGTCGATTTTATTGTCGAAGAGAAACTCCCCTTTGCTCTGGCAAAAGAAGGTCCACGGTGTTATATCCAGATCGAGAAGAGAAATCTCAATACCATGGATCTCGTCAAGCAGATCATGCAGATGACGAAACTACCGAGGAAGAAGATCGGTATCGCTTGACTCAAAGATAAGCATGCTCTGGCGAGACAGTGGATTTGTATCCATACCAATGACATCATTAAAATCGGTGATCAGAAGTTTATGAAAGATTTTCAAGCGATCACGAAAGTGATTAGTTATGGATTTTATACCCAAGCACTCAATCTCAGTACACCGATCCGTAATCAGTTCTCTATCAGACTCAAATATGAAAACGCTCTCCCTTTGGGTAAGAAAGAACAGATCGAAGCAAAACTCGCTCAGATAGCGAAGGAATGATTTCGTAATTATTTCGGTGAACAGCGTTTTGGCTATACCAAAGCAAATCATCGTATCGCTCAAGCCATCATCGGATGAGAGAAGAAGCATATGGCTGATACAGAGAAGAAGTTTAAACTCCAGAGTCTGAGTTCACGATTGTTTAATCAATACCTCGACTTCAGATGGAAGAAATGTGGTAATCTGGATCCTCTCGAATGAGAAGATGGTGTCGCTACCTGACCGATGTTTGGTGATGATCTGAAGAGTCCTCCCGCCTGATCCGTCTCAGCGAAGCTCGAAGACGAGTGGAAAACACACTTCGAGATAAATGATGAACTGCTCGCTATCTACAAACAAAAATGAATTTTCTGACTGCGTAGACCGCTTCGAGTCATACCCCAGTGAGTCAAGCATTCACGACAAGGCAATCATCTCCTGATTTCTTTCTCACTTCCCAAGAGTGCCTATGCGAGTGTCTTGGTGGAAGAACTAACAAAGGATTAATGCAAAGTTTATAATTCATAATGCATAATGATAGAAATCGGCAGGCAATATCAGACAATTTGAGGAAAGACAATAGCTATAACATGAGAATGAGATAGGGTATATTTTCATAATCAATTAGTCCACATATTAGGCATTCAGGAAAAATTATATGAAGAACAAGTCTGACTAGTGAATGAAGAAACCGTTCTGCTTTGATTAACAACTGATCTTTCTTTCCCTTCATGATCTCGACATGGAAAAACAGGGAAATGTCTTGCTCTTAATATTTGATGATATAAATGAGATCTTGAAAAATTACTATTACAATGGGATATTCAATGATTATAAATCCATAATTTACAATTCACAATTCAAAATCCCCATGCGTTTCCTCGTGCTCAATTGTCAACATGGACAGCGTCATCAATCGATTATTGATTTTTTTCATGAACATATCAGACTGGTCGATGTCTTTATCCTCCAAGAAGTGTCAGACAAGATTCGCCTTTTCCTCGAGACACAATGACTCATCCTCAAAGGTCAATGAGAGTTGTGGTTTGCTAGTGTAGCTACTGTCGAGATCACACTCACTGATGGGATGTTTTTCGATACTATCGATAAAGATGCTGGACAGAGACATGGCTTCCTCGTGGGTACATGCCGTATAGCCGATAAGATCTATCAGCTCGTCAACTGTCATCTCAGTGCCTATCTCTATCATAGCACGAGAAGGGCGGAGATAGAACATGTCATCCAGAAGATCAAAGAGACAGGATCGACGATCCTCTGTGGTGATTTCAATACAATACGACGAGACGAGATCGGGAAGATTAGTACTTTCCTCCAAAAAATCGGACTGATCAATAAGTCCAAGCATATCACTGCCACCTATAATATCGGCCGTATCGAATCTCCTCGATGAAGCGGCCATCCTGCACGACGACAGCATCTATTTCTCTATTATTTGAAATATTTCGTTTCACGATTTGAATTCAAACTCGATCACATCTTCGCATCAGCGGATCTGGATATCTCCTGTCAGCGTATTCGTAGTTATGTATCTGATCACTATCCACTTATCGGTAAGATAGAAGAGAAGCTTCGTCTCAAAGACTAATAGTGGTATTGTTTATCCGCAGCGATCATAGTGATCCTGTAGATTTGTTCGAGGAGGACGAGCTTGGCGAGACAGTGGTTCATCGTGTGTGAGCCTAGGCCAAGCAACTCTATATTGCTTACATTTCTCAACCTCTCTTCATCGAGACCAAAAGGTCAACCAATAATAAAAAGATGTCTCTGACTGATCGGGAAGGTCTCGACCCGAGACTCGGTCGTCTGTGATGATGCATGGAGACTGACGAGCGTGATGCTGTCATGGCGACTCCCCTGCTGATGGAGATAGTCGATGATCTGCTGGGTATCGAGAGCGATACACTCCTCTCTCGTATTTGCTTGTGTAGGGATGAGACTGATGATAGAGCAATCCTTGCCCAGTCTCTTGCTATATTCATTTACTGCTGAGGAGAAGTGCTTATCAGAGTCGGAGAGACAGAGGATGGAGAACATAGAAATTATGAAGTTTGGATTATAAATTCTGTATGTGATTGTCATAGCTATCTGTGCCTGGAAATCAAGGAGAGAAAAAGAGAGCGTGGTGCTCTCTTATTTTTTTGCTACGCTATTATTCCACTTAAATATTTTCATTATCTTTACTGTTTTAGGCAGAGGGAGGGGTTCATTAGGAATAGGAATTTCTTCAGATGCTAGAATCTTTACTATATACATTTTTCTATTATCTCATTTTCAAAATAATACAGTTCTTTCGCCAGTTATATATGCCATACTTCCATTTACATTGCTTTTGAGACTTTGTCCTGCCATATATTGTTCAAATCTTTCTATAGTAAATTCTTTATCGACATGTAATCACAATTGGTCGCTTTTTATTGCTATTCGATTATTGGGATTGGTACGCTTAACTATTGACTCTTTTATCCTTTCTTGAGGTCTCGGTTCTTCTTTCTGAGGAATGCTTTGCGTCTCAGTTTGTGTATTGCAAGTGTGATGTTCTCCTTCAGTAGTTGCGATACTATGATCAGTGTCTATGACATTCTTTGTCAGTAGTGATGTATTATCATTTACATCCTCCCGCTTTTTGTATGCATTTTTTGCTCTAATATGCTCAGAACTTCTTTTCCCATATTTCTCTTTTATAGCTTTCTTTGCATCTATTAAAATTCGTCATAATTGTTCCCATGATGGATTATTTTTATAGTCATTTATATACTGACTTATTTCTCATTTAAGTATTTTATTTATTAGCTCTTGTATTCTTTTTTCTTCAATATGACTTTTAATTCATGCAACCTGTGAGCTATCTAAGGATTCTATTCTTCAGGTGTGTTTTATTTCTATTTCATCTTCTCTTGTCTGTAATATTGCTAATACTTCATCAGCATATGCATTATCAAAGTGTTTTTTCCATCGCTCTCGCATATCTTTTAATTGTTCTATTGTCACTAATGGTTGCACCCATTTTCTAAATTTATCAAGATTGAAAACCAATCTTTCTTCTTTTGTTTGTTTTCTAGACTTTATTACTGTTTCTCATCAAACAAGAACCATAAATAAAGGTTTAGGAGTCTCGTTTCAAACTTCTTGAATATCTACTGGATGTGATGATAATGCACGTCTAATAGCTGCTGTCGCTCTCCTAGTAGAACCAAAAGATTCAGATCCAGTTCCTAAAACTGGTCATTGAGGTAATGTTTTTTGATGAAACCTTTGTTTTTCTGCTCCCATAGTATTACCATGCATGAGATAAAATCTCGCATATACTATATTCATTATAATTATTTTTCTTTAGAAAGCAAATAAATTGTATTACTCTTCGTCACTTTCTTCTTTACTCTCAGCTTTCTTCTCCTCTTTGCGGATCTCTTTGTAGGCGACATTCTCTTTCTGTTCTT
>CAZBFX010000095.1:0-4031 GCA_964491325.1 uncultured Candidatus Peribacteria bacterium | reverse complement strand
GAGAATAGCTTCCCCGTCGTCTCGACAGTCTGTCATTGAGCCAATCCCATATAATCACCAAGGACGAGGACACCGACATAGTCTTGCAATAGATCGAGGACGAGACCTTTGATACCATTCTCAAATATAACTATCTCCGAATACTTTGCATCAGGTAAGCCAACGACCGTACATACTCAGTCCTTTATTTCAACAATAGTACCTTTATCACTAAAGGATTGTTGTAGATCAACAGCATCAAGAGATTGTTCTATCTTCTTAAGCATATCTTGAATAGGAGAAGACATATGGTATAGGAATATAAAATTTAAAACATATTGTGTATATACTTAATGAGCGTATCTATGAAAGAAGCTTATCGATATCATGAGAAAGCGACCTCTTATAACCCATAGATTTGCCACGAATATCGACGAATATATCATCGGACTCTCTCTTTTCTGTATGTAATTTTGCCTTTTCTTTGTTTTCGAAGGCACTTGTGAGAATGGTATCATCAATATTATTACTTGTCGTCACTGTTATAGTTTCTACAAAATCAGGAGATGCGATATTGAGTTCATTCGCCACACGTACTAATGCATCGATATGTTTGGGTTGCAATAATTTATGCTGCGATAAAATCTTCACTACTGCGAGAGCATTAGTAAGCTCAGAGATAGATAACTGAGACAGGAGAGAGTGGATAACTTTTTTAGTATTCATAATACATAAAGAGCTAATAAAACTACGACGAAGACTTAACTTCCTTCACTAATGTATCCAAATAAGCAGACTGTATATCTTTGTCTGACTTAATAAGCTTCTTAACGACCATCTTTGCAGTCTGTTTGACTGAAGACTCAAAGTCATTCATAAGATTTTTTTCCATCACCTGAAGTTTAGATTCAGCATTGGTAACAATAGTTTGTGCTTGTTCTTGTGCTTTAGCAACAAGAGCCTCTTCGGTTTTCTTGGCAGCAACAGTAGCCTCCTGCATAAGATGTGACTTATGGGTTTTACCCTCCTCGATAAGCTTCGCCTTTTCTTTATTCCCCTCTTCTATGATAGCCTTATACTCACCATCAGCGTTAGAAAGCTTATGCATAAGCTCTTTTCTAGTTTTTATTTCTGCTATTATAGCATCGCCAAAAAGCTTCTTAAACAAGAAAATAAGTATGGCTATATTTATAATCTGGACAATCAAGACATCAATTTTGATTGTTAATGGACCTAATGGGATATTCATGTAAAAAGACTAAGAGAAATAAAGAGATCTTATCTATAAATAGTAAGTATAGCAATCAACAATCCGTAAATGGCAGCAGACTCCACCAACGCAATAAAGAGGATCATGTTATTAAATATCTGCTTCTCGAAACTAGGATTTCTTAAGATAGCCTTGATAGCATTTTGTGCTACAAGTCATTCACCAACTCATGCAGCAAATCCAGGCAAACCAACAGCCAAACCAGCCGCTATTGCTTGATAACCACTTAATCACTCCGTATAGAGTATCAAGATAGCAATCAACAATCCGTAAATGGCAGCAGACTCCACCAAAGCGATACCAATAATAGTAATTCTTTTGAGCGTAGCTTCTAAATCAGGGTTTTTACCCATTGCTTCAAGAGAAGCAGAGGCAACCATACCCTCTCAAATTGTAACTCATAAACCGGCTATACCGATAGCAAGACCGGCTCCGATAAGCATTAATGTAGAATCCATCAGAATAGTAAAATATAATAAAATAAAGAGTAACTTATATATATGAGCAGTACACTATTCTACAGCAAGTTTAATACCAATGGATGTCAGCATAGCAAACACAAATGCCTGCACCACAGCAGCAAGGAGTCATTGAATATAGACAATAATCGGTATTCATACGACGAGATTCATTGCAGTCAATCATGCGGTCAATCATCCTATTCACAAAAACATAACATTTAATAATATAGATCCTGACGACATATTACCAAACAACCTCATCGATAAGGAAACAACTTTGGAAAATATACCAACAATATCAAGAAATCATGTAAACAAAGAAATAATAATATCTCATAATTTGGGTCAAAATCACTTTCATTCGATCAATCACTTACCTGTAATAGGAACATATTCATGAACAAAATGAATCGGTCAAAGTTTTTTGATTTGTAAGACAAGAGGTATGATAGTAGCGATAAGAGCAAGAGCTATAGCAAATTCAAATTCACCCGTAGGATTAGTAACATTTCTCAACCATCGGGGGACAGCAAACCTGATAATATCATTAACCGTACCCATCAGATTAGACAAGAGTATGATGAAAAATGTATACACAACATACTGCTTCATCCACATAGGTTTTTCTTTACCTAACAAGTCTTCAAACAGATCTCGAATTCATTCAAAGATACTTATAAACAATAGAGAGAAGGCACTCTTTTTTCTATATCTCACTCGATACGCAATCACAAAGAATCATAGAAACATAATAATCATACCATTGTAACTCGACATCCAGTGCAATCTAATACCTTGCTCCAGTCAGCCATCAAATCTCTTGTCAAAATTATTAACAAGATTTCGATATCATTGATCATCCTTCTGCAATCTATACTGATGATCCTGATAGTCGGTAGGATCAATATTAACTTCGATAGGAGTAATATACGAATTCATCGTATTCAAATTCGCAGAGTTCATCTGAAAATAAGGATCTTGTGCAAGATAGAATCCAGAAACCAAAGAGAAGAGAATAGAGCCAGTGAAAAACATTCTTATAAAAGACAAACATAATAAAGATAATTAACTCTCAATAACTGCTTTCGCACTCACAATCTCCAATACTTCTTTCGTAATCGCATCCTGACGAGCTTTGTTATATGCCAAGGTAAGATCACCGATGATAGTACTAGCATTATCTTTAGCACCTTTCATAGCCAACATACGAGACGCAAATTCACCTGTCTTGTTGTGCAATATAGCACCGTATACAATCACATTCATCAATATATCATAGGCTTTACGGACGATGGTTGCTCTATTCGGCTCCAACGCAATATGTACTTTTTGTTTTTGTGCATTAACCGCTGGCAATACTATGTCTAGTGTTTTTATAAACTCATCAAATTTATCCAATGAAAGAGGGAAAAGCTGAAATCATACTGGTATTTGTTTCATCGTATTTTTAAAGTAATTGTACCGGAGTGTGATAGTATTGTATTTTCCATTTTTTCGTCAGTTATTAATAGTCTCATAGAGATCAAGCATATCTGATGATTGAAAATTATCTGCTAACGATAATGAACCAACAAGAGTATAACCACGCCTCTGCATATAGTCTTTTGCTTTCTTACCTATCGCATAGACATCGATGCTGTCTTTTTTTGATTCGCATTGAGCATGAAATTGTTTAAACAGAATAGTATTGAGCGAACCACAGAGTCACTTCTCTGACGAGACAACGATAACCAACTCTCTCTGTTGAGATATTTTTTTTGCTTTGGGAAAGAGTGATTTATATGCATCGATAGCTGCTATCATACCGAGAAATGTGATCATATATTCCCTCAGAGACTCTGCTTTTTTCTTGATCTTCTGTAATTTAATGGTAGAAATAATCTCCATCGCATTGGTAATTTTTTTGATATTCTTCGTGGAATGAATTTTGATCTTAAGTTGCTTTATATCTGCCATTGATGTAATAATTCGTATAAAACAGAATACGCTATGATATCTAATAAAACTACATCTATAAGTTTATTATTGCAATACAATAGTGATCATATTATCATCCACAGTACATAATCATCACTGTATATCTATCGACGAATCATGATCTCTAAACGCATCCAGAGTAGACTCTAACACATGAACAGGACTAAATCATATCGTACCAGCTATAAGTGGCGTCACCAAAGCCTCATGATCAGGCAAGAAAGCATACTCACCAGCATCTGTCGGAACGACGACTTTCGTCACATCTCACTGATACAATACTCACTCAGGACCAACAATACGAAGATGCATGTCGAAGATAGAAAAACAAAAAATAAGATAGA
>CAZBFX010000094.1:2455-4112 GCA_964491325.1 uncultured Candidatus Peribacteria bacterium | reverse complement strand
ACGAAACTCCCGTACAGACAGCTATCCGTGAATTACAAGAAGAAACTGGTCTGACAGTAAGCGAATAGCAGATAAATACATCGCAGGTCTACACCGAGAGCTATAGCTTAATCCATCCGACCAAAGGTCCAATAGACAAAACTGTGAGCTATTACATCGCCCACATCGATTATCCTAAAGATCCATCTCTCTGATCCCATGAGTGATCCGAGATATTAGAAAAACGCCTCCTAACTCTCGACGAGGCTATTGCGTTAGTCACCTATGACGCTACTCGTGAGGTATTGAGAAAGCTAAAAAGAAATCTTTCTGCATAAAATAATAAAAAAATATAGCACCTCTTGATTTCGGGTGCTATTTTTCCTATACTAAGGATAGTTTTTATATCCTATCTATCAAGATCCATGTCCAAAAAAGTATTCACCGCCGATGTGGCACAACTTCTCAAACTCGTCACGCACTCAATCTATTCGAACAAAGAGATCTTCCTCCGTGAGCTCATCGCTAATGCGAATGATGCTCTCCAAAAAGCGAAGATTCTCGCAGCGGGTGATGCAAACTATCTTGGCGATCAAGTCGATCTTCATATCACTATCACTACTGATAAATATGCAAAAACCATCACCATCACCGATACAGGTATCGGTATGACGGTGCAGGACGTCGAGAAACATATCGGGACCATCGCTCAGTCAGGCACGAAGTCTTTCTTGGAGAAAATGAAAGACATGAAAGATGTCGATAATAATCTCGTAGGACAGTTTGGGATAGGGTTTTATAGTGCATTCATGATCGCCGATCGTGTTGAGATTCATACGAAGTCCAATGACAGCGAAAAGTGAGTCCATCGATCATCCACCGGCGATGATGCTTATGAGATAGAAGAAATAGAAAAATCTGACAGATGAACCACAATCACGCTCCATCTCACCGAAGAGAACAAAGAATTCCTCGAATCCTATCGTCTCAGGAGTCTTATCCGTACCTATGCCGACTACATCCCTGTCCCCATCATGATGCCCAAAGAAGTAAAAGATGCTGACAAAAAAGAAGAGTCTGAATCCTCAAACGAACGAGAACAAGTGAACACCATGACTGCCCTCTGGCAAAAAAACAAAAAAGATGTCAATCCTGAAGAATACAAAAAACATTATCAATCCCTTGCTATGGCCATGGACGAGCCACTCGATGTCATTCATCTCAATGTCGAGTGAAATATCAACTACAAAGCCATACTCTATATCCCCAAGACAGCGAACCCCTTCCAAGACATCAACGATCCATCCAAAGAATATGGGCCAGCACTCTATGTGCAAAATGTCATGATCATGAAGAATGCAAAAGAATTGCTCCCACCACGGCTGAGACATATCGTCGGTGTCGTCCAGACTCCCGATCTTCCGCTTAATGTCTCTCGTGAAATCCTCCAACAGTCTGCCATCATGGCGAAGATACAGTCTTCATTGATCAAAGAAGTCATCAAATCACTCAGTTATATCAAAAAACAATGTGAATCATCCCCCTGACAAGGGGGAGTTGAGGGGGTTTCTGACTATCAAATCTATTACCAAAACTTTTCACGTCTGCTCAAAGAATGAGTCTACTACGATCATGAACGTAGAGAAGAGCTTGCCTGACTCTTATACTTCGCACATAC
>CAZBFX010000094.1:0-2355 GCA_964491325.1 uncultured Candidatus Peribacteria bacterium | reverse complement strand
CTCTCAAAGGCCTCAAACATATCTACTATCTCCATACACCATCTGCCAAAGAATGAATGACTAATCCACACATCCACAAGTGTCAGATCAGAGGTCTGGATGTGCTGCTCATGACTGATCCTATCGATGAATATATGCTCTCGATGCTCCGTACCTATAAAGAATATGAGTTCGCCAATATCGCATCATCTGATATCAAACTCCCTGAACACAAAGAAGAATGAGAACAAAAGAAAAAAGTAGAGAAAGCAGAGAAAAAACACAAAGATTTCCTCGGATTCGTCACGAGCACTATCGGCGAAGAGAAACTAGAAAAAGTATCATTCGGACACGATCTGGGCGAAAGCATCGCAGTCTTGCAAGCAGGGGAGTGACAACCCAGTGCACAGATGATCAAGATGTATAAAGCAATGGGACAAGACATCCCTGCGGTAAAGAAAAGTCTCCTCATCAACCCCAATCATCCATTAGTCGAACAATATATGAGCACCTATGAAAACAATAAAGATGATGCGAAAATAGCTACCTTCATTGCCTATCTCTACGATCAAGCTCTCTTAGCAGAGTGATCTGATATCGAGAGTATGAGTGCATTTATCCAGAGAGTGAATAACTTACTCAAATAGCAAATGGTTTAAAGTAGCAATAAAGGCTAACACACAACTGCGTCATTGCGAGGTAGCGTAGCGGACGAAGCACAATCTATAGTTTCTAAATCCTTCTTCAAGGTTTTGGATTGCTTCGTTCCTCGCAATGACACCTTCATAAGATAATTGACTTTTTATCATAGATATGCACAAGAAAAGTAGCACATATAGTGCTACTTTTTCTTCTTTGCCACTACATCTATGATTTTTCTCTCTCTATCACTTTTTCAACAAAAGCCGATAACCGAGAGTTTGCATTGCATGGGTTTTTTCTCTCGCATCAGCTCAGCAAATCCACATACATGCACCTAGTGCAATGTGTTTCGTGGATCATTTTTTTACACAATCATTCCGTTGCATCTCTCAAAGGCAATACATATAAATAACACAGTTAAATACTGGCTAGATAAATCTAAAAAAGTCAATCAATAAACCATAGCAGAGGATTTATTAACTTATACTTTTTTCATGCTTTTTGATGCCAACCACACATATACATCCGAACAAATAACTGCCTTCACTGGTTTATGGACCGAGATCATCAAGCATCTCTCACTACACCATGATCCGAAGATCATTTGTTCATTTTTAAATAAGTGTGCCATCGTCGGCATCGATGAAAAACATAAGAAACTCGATATCGGAGTACCCAACGAATTTATCCTCAGTCAGGCAAAGAAATTCTTTCAAAAAACACTCAAAGAAGCTATCCACAGCGTCTACAACCAACAATACAGCTACGATCTTCATATCTTCATACCATTCCAGCACAAAGCAGCTCATCCGCTGCATATCGATCTCAAGAAAATCCTCAAAGTAACAGGAATGATCGAAAACCCTTCTATCGTCAAAGAAAGTAGCCTCGATGCCATCCTCCAGGATGCGAAGACGGCGACACTCCAGAGTTCCAGACTTAGTCATCAACTCAATCCGCAACTTACATTCAATACGATCGTCGGCGGAGCACATATCGACTTCGCACTCAATGCTGCTAGAGCGGTTGCGGAGAATCCTGGTCAAGTCTACAATCCACTCTTTATCTACGGGCATGTCGGTCTCGGTAAGACGCATATCCTCCATGCTATCGGCAATGCTGTCCACAAATATCGCTCTGACGCCAAAGTCGTCTTCGTCCCGACGAGTGCCCTCATTGATCTCATCGTCTTAGCGATCAGAAAAAATCAACTTCCTAAGCTTCTCTCAGAGTTTAGACAAATAGATGTACTCCTTCTCGATGATGTCCAATTCCTCGGCGATAAAGAAAAAACACAAGAGATCTTCCACAATATCTTCAATGAAATGCATAGTGCTGGCAAACAGATCGTCATCACCTCTGATCGTGCACCCAGAGAACTCAACAATATCGATGCCAGACTCAAGAGCCGTTTCTGACTCGGACTGGTCTGTGATATCAAAGAGCCTGACTTCGAGACCAGACTCGCTATCCTCCAGTCCAAACTTGCTCTCAAAGGCCAACATATCGACGATAACCTCCTCCATATCATCGCCAAACACATCACCGCAAATGTCAGAGAACTCGAATGATCACTGCACATCCTCCTCACCAAGAGACAACTCAGCGGTCGTCCTCTCATCGACGAAGATATGCATGACTGCCTCAGGACACTTGGCTACAAGATCGATGGTGAGACTAAAGTCTCTATGGCAGAGATGACCAATCTCAATACCAACTCTATCCTTAACTTCG
>CAZBFX010000093.1:0-4137 GCA_964491325.1 uncultured Candidatus Peribacteria bacterium | reverse complement strand
TCAGACCTACTGTCATCGATGCCTCATCACTTGCATCAAGCAAAAAAATAGAAAAGTCCCTGACCGAGATAGCGAAAGCACAAGTTGTTATTGCTACGTCAGCGATACTCCCCGCAGGGGATAACTCAGAATTCAAAGTTCAAAATTCAAAATTACTTTCATTCGAATTGATTATCGTCCCCTCTGCCGACCAACGACTGACTCTCCCTGACTATGCAGTCAGAGAAAAAAACTTTGTCATGCTCTATGATATAGTCACGCATCGAGCGACACAGCACTATATCATCCAATCCCACAAAGTCGATCATCCCAGTATCCGCTCCGCATGCAAGCTCGATCCAGGATGATTTTATGAGCAAGAGGCGATATTTAGACAAGTACATCACTATCCTCCCTACGGAGAACTCTGTATCATCAAGTACAATCATCAGGATGAGAGTCGTCTGCATACAGCGATCGACAATCTCACGAAGGAGCTTCGCTTCCTCCAGCAGTCATACGGCTATCAGGATATGGAGATCTATAGCACTCCACCATTAGTCTATAAGAAGTTTGGCAAGTACTACTATCATATCATCATCATCGGACAACAGGTGAGACTCCTCATGGATATCGCCTTCTCCAAGCTCCAGATGGCGAAGAGAGGCTATAAGATCGACTGGATGGCAGAGGGAATGGTATAGAGACTTATGCTGCGGTATTTAATCTTCAGAGATTATAATCCTCTAAAAGCGATTCATATATTGCTAGCAATTCTTTTTCATATTCTTGTGTGGGTCTTTTTTTGTGTTCAAGGAAACTTCTTTTTAATCATGCTATACGTTGTATAACTTCTTCTATGGAAATAATTTTATTACCAGCTTTGATAAAGGTAGAAAGGTTATCATACAAAAACACTTTTATAGCTTCTACTTTTTTTCAATGATAAAAAGCATTAAGATTATATGCTTCTATCGCATCAATAGTAGGTTGAGGCAGAACTCTTGTTAATTCATCTGTCACTCATGTTAAGATAATTCGATTTGGTTTATAGCTGTACCCTTGTCGTAAAAATAATAAATTTGCCTTTGTGGCATCTTCTTGTTTACGGAAGATATGCATTTTTTTTCCATTGTCACTATTTTCCATATCTCGCTTACAACCATGCCATCACTGTAGAGCTATTGTTTTGGTCATATATAAGTAGAAAAAAATATAAATTAATTTATCCAAGATAACGCATTTTCTAGTTGAGTAGTTGTAATTAATTTAACACCTCTCAATTCTAACTCACTGAACACTTCATCTACTCTTGTTGGATCTAAAGCAGCAACCGCATCAGTAATAACATACGTTTCATATCAGTGGGTTAGAGATTCTAAAGCAGTTTCTTTAACACAAAACTCAGCAGCAATACCTACAATAAAATTTCTATGTATATTATTAGCTTTTAAAGTAGAGTCTAGTTTTGTTCCACCAAATCATCCATAAGGATGTGTATCTACTTCATCTCACTTGACTATATGCTCATGAAACATATCTAGCGTCAATGGTGGCATAAGATGTGCACCCTGGCTGCCAGCCATTGCATGATCAGGCCACAACCTATCTGCTTGAGTGATCAAACCTGCAAGATAATTTCTCAATTGGTCTACCTTAAATTTCGCTTTTCTCGATAAACTATGAGTAGTATCTGTCCAAGTACTTATTTCTTCCAGAGTAATGGTATTCTTTTGGTTGTCGTCTGGATTTTTATTTTCATAACTCGAAGCAAAACTAATATGTCATTCTGGATGACTCTCGAAGACATTGATAATAGTAGCACCGAAGTAATCTCTCATATAAGGAATGATATCGGATATTCTCTCTGCTACTTTTTCTCCTCATGGTACATATAGTTGTCCAAGATCTCTATTAGCAAATGTTTGAATAGTATCAACGACAATAAGAGCAGCTTTGTTTTCCATATACCATATATAAAAATATAAAACATAATACTCTCCACACTCCTTTCTCTAAAAAGTCTTGCATAGAGAAGCAATAATGTATAATATACACTTATTATAGCAAAATCAAGAGAAAATGTAAAAAATACACTTTTTATATAAAATAGCTCTCAGAGCTATTCTCTTTATACTTTCATAGCACTTATGATCAACCAACATATCTTATTGACCGTTGATGGTATCATCTTCACACTGCATGAAGGATCACTCAAGATTCTTCTCATTCAGAGACTCATCGAACCATATCGCGGTATGTGGGCACTCCCCGGTGGATTTGTTCTCGATCATGAGACACTCGATGAGGCAGTTGCAAGAGAAATCGAAGAAGAAACAAGTGTAACTAAAGCATATCTCGAACAACTCTATACATTTTCTACTATCGATAGAGATCCACGTAGTAGAGTCGTTACCTGTGCCTATATGGCACTCATGAGACATGAAGATATGCTCATCCATGCATGATCAGATGCACACGATGCACAACTATTTGATATCAAACATGTGCCTCCATTAGCTTTTGATCATCAAGAAATTGTGAACTATGCACTACAAAGAATCAGATATAAACTAGCATATACAAATGCCGCTCAATACCTTTTACCTCAACAATTTACTCTCACCGAACTACATCATCTCTATGAAGTAGTACTCGATAAAGATATAGATATTAGAAATTTCAAAAAGAAAGTACTCAAACTCAAGATCCTGGCAGAAACAGGAGAAAGAGTCATTAGAGGGGTACATAGACCAGCTATGCTCTATCGCTTTATCAGTAGTCAATTACACATAGTGGAGATAGTATAACTTTATCACTATCCCACCCTCACATCAAACACACTCTCCGTGAATGTCTGTCAGGCAAAGATTTTTCCTAGTTTCCGACCACCATGGATAGAGGTAAGGATACCGACACCATTACAGCCGAGATTGTAGAATAATCTGTCATGACGAGGATCGGGACCTATCATACGAAGTCCTGTCTTGGTAAATCCCATCAACCCATGCCAACGAAAATGAAACTCGTTATCCTGTGGGTAGGGAGCATAGTACTGACGGAGAAAACGCTCATTCTGCTCATGAGCTCGGTCAGGTTGCTGAGCTTGCCTATCATAGGCTATCCTCTCACCGATACTCATCTCAGGACCGCCGAGCGAGAGTAAGGTATGATCTGCTCATGCGATATGATAGGGTCTACGCGTGAGATAGAAATAGACATCATCCTCTGTCGCACTCTCTAGGACATTATCTTCCATGAAATAGCTAATCGCTGTCGGTGTCTGACCAGGCTCATCCAGATACGCTGACATATAGCCGACCAGTCACTGCACACTCTCATGGAAGCGATGATTGATATCATCCCCCACATGATTGGTAATCGTAAAATGATCAAAACCATTCGTACAGAGCACAATCCTCTCAGCCTGTATCTTCGATCAGCTGTGGTGTTCATTGTCGATGATCGTGAGCATCACATGATCATCTCACAGATCGATCTGCGACACAGGACTATGTTCGTAGACGGCGAAGCGATCAGGATGACGCTGTTGCATCCATTGCACGAGTTCTTCACAAAGTAAGGCACTATTGGTGACTCATTTCTTACACGCCAAGACAGCGATAAATTCATCCGAATCAGTCTGGAGATGATGGCGGATCTGCTCTGCCGTCAGAGCATCGAAAAGCCCTGGATAACGATCCTGCCATTCCTGATATCTCGGATGATCCTCACGGACAAAGATAGCATCGAAGTCATTGTGGGTGATCTCACGGCTATGTTTCTTGTGGAGATGTGCTTCTATCTGATGATCAGTACTACATCATGCGTAGCCGACGAAGCTATGGACAGGCGTCTGGAGATCTGCATGATCAACAATCTCCTGCAGACGATCTCGAGCATCTCGGATCGCTTGCTGTGCATCATGAGCTTGCCCTCTCCCGTATTGCTCTACTATCTCATCGAATGATTTCTCAAAATACGGAGCTATCTGACCAGCATTATGTCCTGTCGCACCATGAGCGATCCTATTGGCATCCACGAGGATGACCTGCTGCTCTCCGTACAAGAGGGTAAAATACGCTGTCATCACACCTGCAATACCTGCTCCGACGATACAGACATCAGTCTCTAGCTGGAGAGGAAGCTGAATATGGG
>CAZBFX010000092.1:0-4142 GCA_964491325.1 uncultured Candidatus Peribacteria bacterium | reverse complement strand
GATTGCTCCGTTATATGATCTCTGGTGGATATGTTCGTGATAGGGATGATCAGTGACGAGAGGGATGTCTTTGTTGATCAGACGAGTGATCTGATTGAGATACTTCGCTTCTTCTGGTTCGCAAAACATGATCGCATGACCTTGGAGACCTGCTCTGCCCGTCCTGCCGATACGGTGGACATAGACTTCGGGTTCGAGGGGCACATCATGGATGATGACATGGGAGAGTTCGTTCACATCGATACCTCTGGCTGCGATATCCGTCGCGACGAGGACACGGATAGAGCCGTCTTTGAGACTTGCGAGAGCTTTTTGTCTAGCAGTTTGTGATTTGTTGCCATGGATGGCGGCACTGGGGATCTTCGCTGTAGCGAGGATTTTTTCGACTTTGTTCGCTCCATGCTTCGTCTTCGTGAAGACGACAGCGTTTTTGATTGCTGGATCTTTGAGGAGATGGAGGAGAAGGTCTTTCTTCTGCTCTTTCTTCACAGTATAGAGAGACTGATTGATCGTATCGACGGTCGATGATGGAGGTGTGACGCTGATATGTTCAGGATTTTTTAACATACTATTGGCGAGATTCATGATGCTCGGTATCACCGTCGCAGAGAAGAACAGTGTCTGTCTCTGATTGGGGAGATGGCTGACTATCTTCTTCACGTCTGGACTAAATCACATGTCGAGCATACGATCTGCTTCATCGAGGATGAAGATCTGCACATGAGCGAGTGAGATAATCTTCTGATTGATCAGATCGAGCAATCTTCCTGGTGTGGCGATGAGGATGTCTACTCCCCTACGCAAGACTTTCACTTGATTGACCTGTGAGACACCGCCAAAGATGACCGTATTGGTTAGATAACTATTTTTCCCATAATTCGTAAAGCTCTCGGCTATCTGGATAGCGAGTTCTCTGGTGGGAGTGAGGATGAGAGCACGGACAGGAGTATGCTTCGCTCTCTGAGGCTGTGCATCGAGTAGCTGGAGTGTCGGGAGTGCAAATGCAGCAGTCTTGCCAGTACCCGTCTGAGCACATCAGAAGACGTCTTTGCCTGACAGGACGAGAGGGATGGCTTGGGTTTGGATAGGAGTAGGGCTCGTATATCACTGCACAGTGAGTGCATCGAGAAATTTCTGAGCGAGTCAGAGGGAAGCAAAATCGGACATAATATAGTTATAAGGTTTATAAAGTTCGTAAGGCTGAAAGTGTTTTTTATTGCTTTCATTAAAATTACTCCCACGAGTATATGATAGTGAGATGGTGATAGCAAGGGGGAATATTTTCTTGCATGAGAGATGGTAGATAGATAGAGTATGCGTATTATTTTTTACCAAATATCCTCATGCTCTATCATCGTAAGACACCTCGTGCACAATGGTATGACTATAGTTCGTCTGGTTGTTATTTTGTGACTATTTGTTGTAAAGATAGGATATGTTATTTTGGTGATATTGTTGATCGTAGGGACGGCCTCGTGGGCCGTCCAATAATGCAAATGCATCAGTTAGGGCAATATTGTCATCAAGAGATTGTCAGATTATCCGAAAGAAAAACAGTCGAGGTGCATGAATTTATAGTCATGCCCAATCATGTGCATCTATTGTTGGTGATGGATGCATTTACCTCATCAATGAACGAATGATATCGTAGAGATAACGTTGGTAATAATATGATTCGTCGTAGGGACGGTCTCGTGGACCGTCCTCATTATAATGATTTGAGAAAAGGACATGCCGAGAGCATGTCCCTACAGGCAAATGAATCGGGATGAATAATTAAATATGATAATTATCAATGACCATTATTGTGACAAATTGTGAATGTCTTCAAATGAAATGTCAGTAAATATGCTAGGGCGAATGGTATCCCTTTCGCATGGCAATGACGCTATCATGATCGTATCGTGAGAAATGAAGCGGCATATGAGCAGATAAAGTACTATATTCAGACGAATGTGGAAAACTGGTGAACGGATACATTCTATGAATAATACTACTCCCCTCTATACTCTCTATCATACTCTTCATAACAGCTATGAAGACTTTCGAGAGCCTCTTTCATCTCTGCTGCACTACCATCACTGTGTGACTGTGCCTCAGCGATCATCGTATTACAGTTGGTGATATTCGTTTGGAGGTCTTGGTAGTCGCTGAGGAGTTGTTCGTTTTGTTTTGTGAGTGTGGTGATTTCTTGTGTGAGGATAGCGATGCGTTGTTGATCTCAGGAGTGAGAGACGATAGTGATATTTTGATTTCCTATCTCCTCTCCTACTGGAGCTATGGTAGGTTGTGTTTTTTCGCAACCAGAAAAGATTATTAATAAGGATATGAGAATGACACAGATTATATTCTTATTCATTCATTATTATGTATGAAATAAAACATCATATTCTAGAAAATATTTACCTGTTATTCTCTATTTATAAATCCACACATATCAATTAATTTTGCTTTTGTATATACTATATCTGTTTCTTGAGATGTTAAGAAATCCAAAGTATATATCTTAAAAGAGTCGATTTTCTTTTTGTTCTCTTCATAGAACTTCTTAATTTTTAGAAGGGATTTTTTGTTTACAGAATGTAATTTCAGACTTTTTCTAAAGTATTGGTCATATGCAGGAATATTGGCAAAAACACCTAGCATTATTTTTGTTACTAAAGTATCACTTGATTTATTTTCTTTTCCAAAAGCCTCTGTTATTTGCTTTTTGCAATCTAATAGTAATTGGATATTTTCTTCATCATAATTATCTACATCAATTTCCCATAACTTTGAATTTATCTTTGAGATTGCTGTAATCACGCTTTTATAATTTCAGATACTTTTTTCAAGAAGAAAAGATGAACCTCTCATCATTCCCCAACTAGCCAGATAAAAACCTAACTGCAAACAACTCATCTGAATATTCTCTTCATTTGCTAATTCATTAATTCTCTTCCCTTTGTAAAATGAATAAAAATAATTATAGCAAAAATCAAAAGAGGCATATCTTTCATTAGCTTTTCTACCTTTGTTTTTGCCATTCCCTTCTAAAAACTTATTGATTGATTTTTTAATGTCCATAATTTACTCTAGTGAAGATTAAATAAATCTTACTGAATATGATACATATATAAATTCTCTTTCGCTAAGAAGGGAAGGAGTGCATGGACATCGTCTTTGGTCACTGCTTGATAGCCTGCGAGTACTTCCTCGAGGGTCGTGACTGTGCCATGGAGGAGCATATCATCACCGACAAACTCTGCCATCTCATCGCTACTTTCGATGCCCATCTGGAGCTTGCCTTCGAGATAAGACTTAGCATTGGCCAACTCACTATCCGTGATACCGTCAGAGACAAACTTTGCAATCTCTGCATAGATATGCTCTACGCCGAAGTCGAAGCGTTCTTTGTCGATACCTGCCTTGATGAAGAACATCCCATCGTAATCAGCGACACTGTGTCTCGCACCGATATAGTAGCAGAGTCCCAGTTTTTCTCTGATCTGCTGAAACAATCTGGATGACATATTTCCACCGAGGATGGTAGCGAGTATTTTCGCAGCGTATTTACGATCATCACGATAAGCGAAGGTCGGTGCACAGATGATGAGGTGATTTTGTTCAGTCTTCTTATCAAAGAAACTTGTCTGACTCGATGGGAGAGTCCTCGTATACGGAGTCGCTCCGCCTGTCTTCACGGCAGGGAGTTTGTCAAAAAGTTCGCTGATTGCATCTTCGATAGCCATCTGATCGTCTATCTTGCCAGCGACGACGAGGATGAGGTTATCTTTGGTATAGAGAGATTGCTGATGAGCATAGAGATCATCTCTGGTGAAAGCCATGACATTCTCTGCTGGTCAGAGTATTGTTCGACCATAGGGATTGTCGCCATGGTATCGTTGATTCCATTGTTGGGAGACGAGAGCTTGCGGATTGTCGTCGTACATCTTGATCTCTTGGACGACGACGAGCTTCTCTCTCTCCATCTCATCGACAGGAAACTGTGCATGGATCATCATATCTGCGAGGACATCGAGAGCTTTGATGGCATGTGTCGGAGGACATTTCACATAGTAGGATGCGATTTCATCGCCCGTGTAGGCATTGAATTCGCCACCAAATGACTCCACCGCGATAGCGACATCGGATGGTGTCTG
>CAZBFX010000091.1:0-4177 GCA_964491325.1 uncultured Candidatus Peribacteria bacterium | reverse complement strand
GTCGATCAGACTCGCTATGTGCCTTTCCCATCTATCGTTCGTCTCCATAGACAGCTCGAAGACATACTGATCAATCAATACCACGCAGATCAGATACAGACTTATCCATGGATGGATGAGAGTTTCTGTGAGCTTATGGGTTATAAAAAAGAAAACCTCGTCAGACTGATCAATAGTACTGCACCAGAGCTTTCTCACCTCAGACCGAGTATCATACCAAATCTCCTCCTTGCGACTGCGAAGAATGCGAAGACGTTTGATCACTTTACTATCTTCGATACCGGAGAGATCTGGGATAAGACGCAGAGCTTCTCGACAGCGTTTAATAAACAATCCTACGAAACATTCGCTCTCGGTCTCGTCGACTATCGCCTCTCCGACAACGATGCGAACTGGTCAGATGATACACTCCTCCATGTCAGAGAGATGATCGACACGATCATCACGCAATCTCATATCACGACAGCACTGACGATCAAAACGACCGATCACACTCACTTCCATCCTCGTCAGCAGTGACTGCTCATGCTCGGTGATGTCATCATCGGCTCTCTTGCATCACTCCATCCACATACCCTCACTGCTCTCAAACTCGATCCCAAAGCATCGGTCACCGTCGCAGAGCTCTATCTCGAGCGTCTCGATGCGATCATCACGACACAGTGATATAGCTTCCAATCTGACAATAGCTACCACACTCTCCAAGATCAGATCGTCACGAGAGATATGGCATTCGTCATCGACCAGAGCCAAGCCATAGGGGAGATGATCGATCTCGTGAAAGCAGTCCCATGAGTCGCACAGGTCGATATCTTCGACATCTATCAAGATCCGACTGGTACAAAGTTACCCAAAGACAAGAAATCTCTCGCTCTGACTCTCACCATCGTATGAGATGGATCATGGACGACCGAACAGATCAACAAAGTCCTCTTCGATGCTATCGAAGCAGTGAAAGCGAAAGGAGGTGAATTGAGATAGTCTTTCTTCGTCATTGCGTGCAGTGAAACAAATACCCTTGGGGTAAGGAACGAAGCAATCCATAGATTTAAGTATTTCTCCAAAAAAGTAAACCGCCTAGTCTGAAGTTCAGACAGGCGGCTTTTGTGTTCTACACTGCTCCGAAACGGAGGCGAGAACTTTAGATTCATATCGCAGGCATTTCAGCCAGCACAATTAACTGTCTTTTAAGAGGTTTGACTCACCTCAGTTTTGGATCGAGACAGAATTGCTTTGGTGGGCTACAGGAGTTGTTGCTCCAGGTGGCCAATTGTTGCACTTCTTCATTTTATTGAATTAGTTCAGCTGTGGGTTTTATAGTGTTAGTACGGACACTACAGCCGTGGACCCAAAGTCCATACCTTAGCGATCTTTCGATCTCCCTAGGTAGCGAGGGAACTCATTTAATCGTCTGAGTCAGACATTTTTATATTCATCCCGAACATTTTTTTGTATTTGTAACTCGATCATATATATATATATCCGAAGTCAAGAGAATCTCGATGAAAAGATGAGATGATTTGAAAATGAACAAAAAATCCCTATAATTCAAAAGAAAGAGAATACTGTCCTACTGCCTACTGTTTAACTGTCTATTCTTGTATGCTCAACATCCTTCCCAAAAAAATCCTCGAATCCAAGGATATCACATCCATCATACCCGATCTCGGGAAAGTATGACTGATCCCGCAATCCTTAGCGACCTCTCTCCAGGTCGTGGCTTTTGATGGTGATGGGAGGACGGTGAGAGTCCTGACGACGAATACCTTCTCCGAAGCACTCAAACAAGTCTATGCATGACTCGAGAAAGCATGATATACACTGGATATCTACTACACCGACGATGCCGGTATCGCTACCGCTCTCAGCCGATACGACCGCATCACCGCTGAGCAGACAGCCACCCAGAATGCGATCTCCCAGAGACAATCTGCCAAAGGCACCAATGCCATCGCTCTCATGCGTGAGCTCTGGACGAAGAGATCGACCATGGATCCAGGAGATTTCCTCATGGATATGATCAAGTTCTCCTTCCAGACTGGTGCATCCGATATGCACCGACAGTCCGAAGATGCCAAAGTCATCCTCAGACTGAGATTGGATGGTATGATGCAGACGATATGCGACTTCTCTCATGATGAGTATCTCGCCTATACCCAGAAGATAAAGTTCCTCTCGGGGATGAAGATGAATATAGACTATCTCCCCCAAGACGGCAGACTCTCCTTCGAGATCGATCTCGCTGACAGCGTCCACAAGAAGATCGACGTCCGTCTAAACACCATGCCTGGTACTAAGTCAGAAAATATCGTTCTCAGATTCCTCGATAGTGCGAAGTCAGTATCGACATTCGAAGATATCGGCTTCCGAGGGACTGGCTATGATGCTCTCCGTCGTGGGTTGGATAAACACGAAGGGATGGTGCTCGTCACCTGACCGACTGGCTCAGGAAAGACCACGACACTCTATACTATCTTGCAGTCGATGAATGATGGGACTCGTACGATCGTGACCCTCGAAGACCCCGTCGAGTATGTCATCGCAGGCATCGAACAGTCACCGATCAACTATAGCAAAGGCTATACCTTCGAAGAAGGCCTCAAAGCGATGCTCAGACACGATCCTGATATCGTCCTCGTCGGTGAGACGAGAAATATCGAGACAGCTGAGACAGCTCTCAATGCTGCCCTCACTGGTCACCTCGTCTTCTCGACGCTCCATACCAATAGTGCACTCGACACGATCGGCAGACTCCTCATGATGGGTGTGAAGCCATTCTTGCTCGCTCCAGCACTCCAGCTGATCGTCGCTCAGAGACTGGTCCGCAAATGCTGTCCGCATTGTATGACCAAGCGTATCGCCAATGAACAAGAAGCATGATTTATCACCAAGATGCTCGCCAAGATAAAAGATGCCAGACCCGATCTGAGTCTAACTCGAGATGGTAATGTCCCCAGCAATCCTGGCTGTGATCACTGTAACAATACGGGCTATATCGGCAGAGTCGCACTGCTCGAAGTCATGGAGATCACCGATCCTATCAGAGAGAAGATCGTCGACAGCGTCTCCTGAGACACGGGTATCATCATGCAGTACATGAGAGCCAATGGCTTCCTTACACTCCTGGAAGACGGCATCATCAAGATGATCGCTGGTAAGACCAGTATCGAAGAGCTGAGGAGAGTTGTAGGGTAGATATATTTAGCTAAAAAGATATGATGGAAATACCTTCTTGAATTAATAAGAAAAAAAAGAATCAGGAAATATGATTTTTCGATACTTTTACCAAAGTTGTTGATGACTTTATAAAGAAACTAGAAAGTGATGAAAGTACAACGGAATTAGAAAGTATCAAAGAGGAATTTAAAAAACATACTCCGGACGATCAAAGAAAGTTTTTAGAATCACTAAAAATAAAAAAATGTCGCAATAAAAGTAGAAAAAGTATTTTATATAAAACTTTAGCAAAAGAATATATATCACATATCGAGCTAAGAAATATTGACAATAATGATGAACAATTGGATATTTTACTAGATAAGTTTTGAGATACTGTTCTCGGTATAAATAAAAACAAAATTCGTACCGCAGAATATAAAATAGGTGCTTATAGTAATGGTAAATTAATATGACTCGAATGTTCTACTCCATTTCGCGACATGATGGCAGGCAGATGAATCTATATACTACCCGAATACCAATCATATTGAATCGCAAAAAAACTATTATTTGCAACACTAGACAATGCCGAAAGGAGATGACTCAAATGATTAACTTTAACTCATCTACAATTATGACGAGTAGCAAAATTAGATCAAATAGCTACTGAAAACAAAGAAAACCCATATATCATTAACAAGAAAGAAATAGAATTCATATCCTGACAAGATGAAATGAATCGATATTATGACATATTATTTAAAGAGAAAATAGATTATAGTCCCTATAGCTCCTGAGAAACTCCTTCTCCACATCCTGAATATTCTGAGGATCGGTGATAATAATCCCTAGTTCTCTATTGCGATCCAGAGCATTACTGGAGAGATTCATACTGCCGATGATCATATAACGATGATCGATGATGATCAGCTTCGTGTGGATATAGGGCTTCGCCTGCAGATGCACTGCATCACGACCAAAGAGCGACTGTACTTCTGCCATCCCGGGAAAATCATTA
>CAZBFX010000090.1:1209-4205 GCA_964491325.1 uncultured Candidatus Peribacteria bacterium | reverse complement strand
TAATCTTTGTATTGATTTATTGGGTCATGCTTAGTATAGTAAAATGTTATTTATTCTTGTTATACTTTCAATGACTCTCACTCCTCGCTCTACTGATTTCTCTGCTCGATATAATGAACTGGTCGAACAAGCATGACTTGCTCAACATTCTGCTGTCCGTGGCTGTATGGTCATCAAACCCTATGGCTATGCTATCCGAGAAAATATGCAGCATATCCTCGATCAGATGTTTAAAGCGACTGGTATCGGTGACAAAAAACACACGAATGCATACTTTCCGCTTTTCATCCCTAAGTCATTCTTCACCAAAGAAGCGAAACATGTCGAATGATTTGCCACGGAAGCAGCGATAGTGACCCATTATAGACTCAAGAAGGATGAGAAGACAGGAGAGATGGTCGTCGATCCAGAAGCGAAACTGGATGAAGAGCTTATCGTCCGTCCGACGTCAGAGACGATCATTTGGAATACTTATAAAGATCGAATACAGTCCTATCGTGATCTCCCTATACTGGTAAATCAACGAGCAAATGTCGTCAGATGGGAGATGAGGACGAGATTGTTTCTCCGTACGGCGGAGTTTCTCCGACAGGAGTGACATACTGCTCATGCGACTGCTGAGGAGGCGATGTATGAAGCCAAGCAGATGCGAGATGTGTATAATGACTTCTTCACGAATGTCTTGGCAATGTCGTGAGTAATGGGGGAGAAATCAGAGAATGAACGCTTCGCTGGTGCGGAGAATACTTATACTATCGAATGTATGATGCAGGATGGTAAGGCTCTGCAGTCTTGTACATCGCATTATCTCGGGCAAAATTTCGGGAAAGCATTCGATGTGCAATTTCTCACGAGAGAAAATACGAAAGAATATGCCTATGCAACATCTCGAGGTATCTCGACTCGTGCACTCGGTGGGATGATCATGAGTCATAGCGATGATAAAGGTCTTGTCCTTCCTCCAGCGATTGCACCGATTCATGTCGTGATCGTGCCATTTTTTAAGACAGAAGAAGATTTACATGCGATAGTGTCATATATAGAAAATACTATTAATGTTTTACAATGTAGGTGTCTCTGTTTGAATACCAAAACACTTTGATTTTGAAGTAATAAGTTCTTTAAATTTAGACAAAATAATAGTGATTCTTCGGAATCAGAGAAATCCATACATGACATTACACTGATCAAAGAAATAATTAACCATAAATATGTAAAAAATCATTCTATAGAAAAAGATAAAGATACATCATTGCCTGTCTATGTATGTGAGATTTATCCAGAATATTATCACGAATTTTTGGATTATATGAATCCTATAGCGTTACAATTTCATGATACTACTTATTTTATAACGAGTAATTCATTACAAGAGTCGAAATGATTTGCAAGAGATATTGAGATCAAAGTAGATAAAGACAGTGAAAAATCTCCTTGACGAAAGTTTAATCAATATGAATTGGAAGGTGTGCCTATAAGATTGACAGTAGGGAAGAAAGAAATGGAACAATGAGTGATAGAACTCTATCGTAGAGATACAGGTGAGAAGCAATTGATAAAAATAGAAGAATGTGTTGACAAAGTTATGACTACTCTCTATGATATCCAAAATAATCT
Organism: uncultured Candidatus Peribacteria bacterium; assembly: GCA_964491325.1. Lineage (GTDB taxonomy): Bacteria > Patescibacteriota > Gracilibacteria > Absconditabacterales > Absconditicoccaceae > Aalborg-AAW-1. The sequence continues at coordinate 2,588 of CAZBFX010000090.1, read as the reverse complement.
TTTTGCAAAAAATAATACATTCCGTGAAGATAATACAGTGATAGTAAATACACGAGACGAATTTATCCAAGCATTAGATGAAGAGAAGTTTGTCCTTGCTCATCGAGATGGGACAGTAGAGACAGAGAAGCTCATCAAAGAAGAAACGAAAGCAACGATAAGGTGTATTCCTGACACTGTAGAAAGCGATAAGTCACAAGCAGAAACTGGAATGTGTATTAAGACAGGAAAACCTAGTCAGCAAAGAGTCTTATTCGCAAGAAGTTATTAGTTGTTTACCCTGCCTTTCCCGATGCTACGTCGTACGATCCATGCTATAAAGAGTTTCTTCTCCAGAGCGATGCGTATCGGTGCGGTGGCACATTTTTCTGGCCATGCATTTACGAGACTTGCTCGTTATCTGCTAGCTAAGAATTTTCAACCTGACACGATTATGGAGTTTGGTGCAGGGATGGGGACGATGACGAGACATATCATCCATCAGCGGCCCGAAAGTATGGTCAAGGCTTTTGAGATCGATGATGAGAGATTCGACACATTGCAGCAGTATGCATGACCATTGCTGGAATGTATTCATACTTCTTGCCTCGATGCTCGTGACCATCACCCTGCTGGTCAAAAAGTATCGTTAGTCATATCGACACTCCCCTTGTCACTCTTTTCGGTAGTTGATAGAGATGCTCTCTTGGAGACGGTGCATGATATACTCACCGATGATGGATTGTTTGTGCAGTTTCAGTATTCTCGTCTCAATGAGAAGGATATACAGAGACATCTCGACATCATCGATAGGTTGTATGAGTGGAGAAATATTCCTCCGAGTTATATCTTTATTGCGAAGAAGAAATGAAATATTTCCCACTAGATCCACAGATGTTCATCGATAATCGTACACGCTTTGCTGCTCTACTACAATCAGAGACGATAGCGATCATCCATGCAAACGAAGAAATCGTGAGTAATGCTGATGCATATTATCCGTGGGTACAGAGTTCGGATCTGTTTCGACTCACGGGGATAGATCAGTCAGAGACTATCGTCGTCATCTATCCTGATAGCCTCTCTTCATCCCATCGTGAGATGCTCTTCATCAAGAGAGCTGATAGTATCCAGACATTGCGAGATGGTGAGACACTCGATAAAGCCAAAGCAACGCAGATCAGTGGTATAGAGCATGTCTATCGATACGATGAATTTGATGCAGTGATGGGGAGGATCATCCATCATGCGAAGTATCTCGCTCTCTCGCTCAATGAGAATGATCGTGCCAAAAATACTTTTCCTGACATCCATCAGCGTTTCGTCCAGCAGATGAGAGGACACTATCCCTTACATAGTCTGACTCGTGCCACTCCCCTCCTCGCATCACTGCGTGTCGT
>CAZBFX010000090.1:0-1109 GCA_964491325.1 uncultured Candidatus Peribacteria bacterium | reverse complement strand
GGTCAGAGAGCATGTACCTTGCATTATCATGCTAACAATCAACAATGTCTCGATGGTGAGATGGTCCTCATCGATAGCGGTGTCTCCTATGCTCACTATGCCAGTGATATGTCTCGTACGTTACCGGTCAATGGTCGTTTCACTCCCAGACAGAGAGAGGTATATAATGCTGTCCTTCGTATCCAGCGTGCTGCGAAGAGTATTCTCAGACCATGAATTTTATTGAAAGACTATCATACGCAGCTAGGAGAAGTGATTACCAAAGAACTAGTAGATTTGCAGTTGCTAAGTATGGATGCTATCCGCAAGCAAGATGAAAAGTCTCCTGCATATAAAAAATACTGTATGCATGGCATATCACATTTTATCGGGCTCGATGTGCATGATGTCGGTGATGTCTATCAGCCACTCCAGGCTGGTATGGTGCTGAGCTGTGAACCGGGTATCTATATCCCTGAGGAGTGACTCGGTATTCGTCTGGAAAATGAAATCCTCCTGACCGAGGATGGATGTATCGATCTGATGGAGCATATCCCGATCGAGGTGGAGGAGATAGAGGAGAAGATGTCTCATTAGTTCGTAGATGCTAGTTGCTAGATCCTAGGAACTATGAACTAGCAACTCTAGTTTATCTTAAAGTTCTGCTTCATTCTCTCGAGCCAGTGCTGTCTCGGAAGCGGAAGTCCATGCTTCATGAGAAACTTATACTCCATCGGGATGATGCGATAATAGTTTCAGGATTCGTCTTGAATCACTTTCTTTAGGATATCGGCAGAAATAATTCGGTTTCATTCTGTATCGAATGACTCAAACTGATCGAGATTGCTTGATTGGACAATGTCTGCATCAGCTGGGATGTCGACTTTAACTGCTTCATCTCTCCAGAGATATCATTTTGCTGTGACTTCTTCCTTGGTAAATGAATTATCAATGAGGTATGCTGCGGTATCATTGAAATAATACGGACACATCGATGCAGGGAAGAATTCTCCTAGAGTCCCGTCTTTTTCCATTTGTCAGAAAATCTCATTTACTTTTTGCTCTCGTTCATCTTTCGTATACTGTTGATTGAATATACAGTAGGACTTGTTACGCAGACCGATACAGCC
>CAZBFX010000089.1:0-4228 GCA_964491325.1 uncultured Candidatus Peribacteria bacterium | reverse complement strand
TTGTTTCCTATACACTGAAGCCTTGAGATACGCTCTCCGTCCTTGCCAAAAAATATGGTGTATCAGTTGATCAGCTCAAATTACTCAATAATATTGTTGCTGAGACGACTATCAATCCTGGTAAAAAAATATATATCAGTCAGACCCCATGATTTGTCTATGTTGTAGATAAAGTCCCTGTGTCTCTCATGGTATTTGCCAATCTCTACAATCTTGATCAAGATGATCTGATGAGAGTGAATGGTGAATATGATGCTATGAGACCTATTCCCGTAGGAGAAGCTATTATTATCCCCAATAAGACACTTCCCCAAGCATATGCTATGTGACTTCTCCAAGAACCACAAAAGCCAGTCAAGATCATCGCAGCCAATACTAAAACTCCTACTAGAAGAATAGCGAGTACGACACCTGTTCGTGGTGTAGTCACACAAGGTGCGGGTGGTAGTAAGATTATCAAATCACGAAAATACTCATTCAATGAAAATAACGGTATGACAGCATGATACTGTACGTATTATGCTGCACATAAAGCAAGGTGGTTGTTCCCACAACTAAAGGGCAATACGTATTTTAGATGAGTGAAGGGTAATGCAAACAAATGGTTTGCATCTGCTCAGGCAAACGGTCTCAAGACATCTAAGACGCCATCAGTCGGAGCAATCGTTGTCTTTCAGTTTGGATGATCTCGTAACTATAGTGCATGACATGTTGCTGTTGTGATAGATGTTGATCGACAAAATAAGAAAATAGTTGTCGAAGAGATGAATTATGTCGGTTTCGGTGTGGTGAATCAGCGTAGTATCTCTATGAATGATTCGATGACGGAAGCCTATGATAGACAACGTATAATGTGATTTATTCCGGTACAGCCCTTATCAGCGAAGCTTGAAGCACAATACAAAGAACAACTCAAATAAGTAGCTAGATAAAAAAGCCTTGCATAGAAGACATACTCTCACTATAAGTGGGAGTTGTTTTTTTAGTTTTTTCTTTTTCAGTCTATGTCATCGTCTACTGAACATACATCATCATGATGGTCATCAGAACAATATACGCCATCAGTATACAAACCGCATCACTCTCATGATACGAGAAAGAGATTTGATCTCTCTTCGTTGAAGAAGATATCCTACAAAGACTTCGCTCATGGACTTCCATGATTGTGGATGAAGTATAAGAAATACTTTTTATATAGTATCGGGGGATTATTGCTGCTGTATATTATTTGGGTCTATGCAGCTGTTTATGCACAGTTACCTACTCTGACTGCAGATGGACTGAGAGATATGAACTTTTCGCAGACGAGTACTATCACGACGAAAGAGTGAAAATCTCTGTACAAATTTTATGAACAAAACAGAGAATATATTGATTATGCTGCGATTTCGCCTGTGGCAGTCAATGCGTTTGTGGCGATAGAAGATCAGTCATTTCGAGAAAATGATGGTGTCGATGTGATGGGTATCTTTAGAGCATTCTTCTCGACGGTGACAAGTAGTCTCGGTCTCGGATGAAGGAGAGGATGAGCATCGACCATTACTCAACAATTACTCAAAAATATCCTCTGACTCGATGAGGGAGAAGAAGGTATGTATGACAAAATAGTGAGAAAGCATAAAGAGCGAGTATTGGTAGGTAAACTGAGTAATGTCATCGAGGAGGATATCAAAAAACATACCAACAATCTTTCTGCCGATGAAGTGACCAAAAGAAAGAAAGAAAAAGTCATGGAATTGTATCTGAACTATATTTATTTGGGTAATCAGGCCTATGGGGTACAGGCTGCAGCACAGTCGTATTTCGGTGTAAAAGCGAGCGATCTATCTATCGTACAGTCGGCTATCTTAGCATCTATGCCACAGAGACCGACATATTACAATCCCTACAAACACCCAGAGAGGGTTATTGGCGTCCTCTCGGTGCGTGATGCTGCTGGACTAGCCATTGTATCAGGAGAAGTATTGAGTCCTATCATAGCACAGCTAGGTAACACACTTATCAATGATGGCATCACTATCGGTCAGTGAAATAATAAGTTCCAAAATTATCTCGTGGAAAATATCCCCAGTACTATCACTGTCTGATCATCACTGTATCAGTTGTCCTATACGATAGGGAGAAAAGATGCTGTATTAAACAGAATGTATGAAGATAATTATATCACACAAGATCAACTCAAACGTGCCTTTGTTGATGGACTCTCCTGAAGCCTTAAGCCTCCTTTTGTCGATATCAAAGCACCACACTTCATCTTCTGGATTAGAGATCTCCTCCAAAAAGATCCCAGATTTGCTGATCTCGGTATCACTGAAGATATCCTCTATCAGTGATGATTGACCATCAAAACATCTCTCGATGATAAGACCCAGGATATCGCTGAGAAAGCAATTGCTGAAAATATGCCTATTCTCCATGATAGATGATGAAATAATAGATCCATGCTCTATATCGACACCACAAATGGTGATGTCTTGGCATATGTCTGATCTGCTGATTATAACAATGAGTCTATTGATGGGAAAGTCGATATGGTGAGAAGCCCGAGACAGCCATGATCAAGCGTCAAACCGCTTATTTATTCGTATGCATTACAGACATTGCCACTTACACTTGATACGCCCGTGTATGATATTCCGCTCTCTGTTTGATCGTTTACGCCCAATAATGCTGATGCAAAGTTTGAAGGACTTTTGCCATTAAGATTTGCACTTGCTCATAGTAGAAATATCCCTGCAGTCAAGGTCTACTTCGCTGCAGGTAAAGAACCAGCACTCAAACCCTATCTCCAAAAGCTTGGTCTCACATCACTTCGTAATAGTACATCTTATGGCTATTCGCTTGCACTCGGTGCTGGAGAGGTGCCGATGCTCGAGATGGCACAAGCATATAGTCAGTTGAGTCAGAAATGACAATGATATGAGATTAATCCTATTCTCGAGATTAGATGATCCGATGGTCAAATACTCTATCAGAAAACCCCCAAACTCATCGAATCTGGTCTCAAAGAGGCTCCTGCATATCTCATTTGGAAGATACTTTCTAGTCCAGAGAATATGCCTGCATGATGGACCAAATACTATTCTATCGCATGACTAACCTATGCGGTGAAGAGTGGTACATCCAATAAAGTTATTGGTAATAAAAGTTATCCCAGAGATGGATGGTTAGCTACTTATACGCCTAGCAGAGTCGCTATGTACTGGGCAGGTAATGCTAACGACAAACCTATGAATAGTAATGCTCTCTGACTCTTATTGAATTCGGAAGTCAACAAATCATTTTACAAAGGTCTTATTGCCGAGAAGCTTATCCAAAATGAACAGATGGTGGCTGCTGATATAACTACCGTCTCTCTCTCAAAAGTTACTGGTAAAGCTGCGTCCTCTTTCACACCCGAAGAATATGTCGTCAACACATTGGCATATAATGCTCCAGATAGTGCTGATAGTGCTGGGACCTATGTGCCACTCATGATCGATACATCATGTGGTAAGAATGCATCCCCCCTTACCCCATCAGAACAGAGACAGCGTGCTTATCTTATTCAACCTCGATCTATTACCACACTAGATATAGAAAATATCACACAACGATATACTGATGGTAACAAGACACTCTATGGTAGTGGTGGTCTGCCGAGAGTGACTTACAATTATCCATCACTCTTCGTCGCTGAACCAGAGTGATACTGTGAGTGAAGATGACTCGAGATGAGTGATGAAGTGACGCTTACGACATCATTAGTCAAAGACCAGAGTCTGACACCCAAGACATCGATCTCATTCTCCGCATCCTCGACGACGAGTCCGATCAAAACAATCACGGTGAGTCTGAATGATACTATTATCTCTACCTATAGATATAATGATCTTAGCATCAATGATGCAAAAACATTCACTATTAGATCATCATTTGCGACCGGTAATTATACGATACAGGTGACTGCTCTCACCGAAGACGGTAAAGCTCAAGCAGTGATCGTCCCTGTGACGCTGGTGACATCTGATGCTGATATGCCTTTCCTCGAGACAGGATCGGTCAGTGTCCAAGCATCGTGAACGGGTTATGCAGTCTCGTTTCGTGTCAGCGACCAGACATCATGAGTAAAAACATTGAGCTGGACTACTGCAGATGGCAACAAGGGAACGAATGGATGAGGAAATGTCTCTCTTTTCGTAGCATCACTATCGACACTTTCTTATGCTGCTGTCGATATGTTTGATAA
>CAZBFX010000088.1:0-4244 GCA_964491325.1 uncultured Candidatus Peribacteria bacterium | reverse complement strand
TTATGGACTTCGATCCTTCCAAAGATTATTACAAATCACTCGGTGTCAGCGAATCAGCGACCCAAGATGAGATAAAGAAAGCGTTTAAAAAACTCGCTGTCCAACACCATCCTGACAAAGGTGGTGAAAAAGCGAAGTTTCAAGAAATCAACGAAGCGAATCAGACACTCGGTGATGAGAAAAAACGCCAACAATACGATATGTACCGCAAAGGTGGAGGTGGCATGGGCTGATTCGGATGATGAGGCGGAGGTTTCGGTTGATTTGGCGGATTTGGTGGCGGATGAGTCGATATCGACTTAAATGATGTCATGGATTCATTTTTCTGATGAGGAAGAAGATGAGGAGGCGGACCCAGGCCTGGGGAAGACATCCAAGTCGGTCTGGATATTTCGTTTGAAGAATCCTACAATGGCGTCACCAAGACTATCCAATATGCCCGCAAAGTCAAAATGGCAGGCGTAACGGAAGAGAAGTGTGACACCTGTAAAGGCCGTGGTGTCGTCAACCAAGCCACGCAGACCGTCTTCGGGATGATGCAAGTGCAAAATGCTTGCCCAAGCTGTAGTGGTGCTGGAGTGAATTATAGCAAAGATGGCAAGAAGATACATAGCTGACTGGAGACCACGACAGAGCAGCTAGAAGTGAAAGTCCCTGCAGGGATCAAACATGGTGTGCACATCAGATACACCGGTAAAGGCGATAGCGGTGTCGGTAATGCTGGTGATGGCGATCTCTATATCCAAATCAATGTGAAGCATTCCGATAAATATAAGCGTCATGAGAGTGATCTCTATGTGACCGTCCCGGTGACTATCTTCGATCTCGTGCTCGGTGCCGAGATGATGGTGCCACACCCCGAAGGAGAGATGAAAGTGAAAATCCCCAAAGGGACACAGGCAAATGATAAGATCAGAGTAGCAAAGAAGTGATTTGGCGACAAATGACTCTTCTCCTCGGCAGGCGATATGTATATCATCCCCAAACTCCAAATCCCGAAGAAGCTCTCGCATGAAGAGGAGAGATTGTGGAGTGAGTTGAGGAAGACGACAGAGAACAAGTAAAAGCGATTATCTATTGACATAAAGTATATAGATGGGTATAAAGTGGAAATCTTTATATACTTTTTGTGGATATCTATGTCTTGAAGTAAAATTATAGGTGATAATCGCATTAAAAGAATATCAGAAATGGGCCATGAAGAAAAGGGACGTATTTCATTATCTTCTTTGGGAGTATGTTATACACAACAATCTTTGTTTAGTATTCTAAAAAATAGGTTATTTCCTGAGAAAGCTATAGCAGATGAGAGAATACCTGTTATTTTCCTTAGTAATAATGATAAAGTTTTTGCAGAATCAGCCACATTTATAGAGAATAGAAATGGTGTTATTCAAGACCATATTTACGATATCCTCTGTATATGTACTATAACAGAAGATGGTAGAAGGCAATATACTGTTAATATGAGTGAACATGATGCCTATTTCTTACCAGAATATACCAAAGCGGAGGTTAAGAAAAGATGAAGACATATGAAACTTGCTTCTGAATGAGGGAGAATTGTCAGTGGCGTACCGGAAAGCATAGTAATGAAGAATAAGATAATAGCTACAGTTCGTAACTTTTGCACATATATAATGCATTCAGAGAATCATAATACTAAAGATATTGAAGAGTGAGTAAAAGTAACTTGTGATTTTATATTTTGAAAGGAATATACGAAAGAAAAACTAATATCATTACTACACAAATGAGTAGAGAATATTTTAGATATTAATCTTTCCGCAATAGATAGTGAATATGACACAGAAGTTGTAGCATTAATCGAAGATATTCAGAAAATGATAAATGAAATAGAAGAGGTGTCCGAAAAGTATTATGATAAATTCTGTAAAGAGGGAAACCAGATAAAACAAGTTTGAGAGTGAGTTGAAACAGAAAATCTTATAGAAGAGAGTATATATAAACTTTGTGAGAGGATAATAGGAGAGACAGGAACTGCGAAAGTTTCTACAGAAGCCGATTCTTTAATTCTCTATATTAACAGTTCCGACTATAGCAATATGTGATTAAGAGAAAGGATATTAAGATTGCATATACACTACAGTGCAAGTATCGGCGGTACTGATACGCTAGATGAGGATATAGGGCCTATGATAGATAATGTTATTAATTTATGTGAGAATTGTCTCCAAGAAGATGATGATCCTCTTCTTGACTCCCTTACAACACTCTATACACAAAATAATGTAGGTGAGAAACTACACGATAATATAAATAAAGTTATGGATTATATTTGTTTGGAGCCTTATGATAAAGAAGAGTTAGTTGCTTTAATAAAAACACATATAACAACTCTCGATGATACTAATGATATGCTACAATGAATACTTGAGAGTTATAAAGAGTTTCATATTAAAGAATTGAAGAGTATGTTAAATCATTCTATAGAAAATGGAAATTATGAGGCTGCAGCAAAAATAAGAAATGAAGTGCGAAGATTATGATGGAAAATAATAGATGATGCAAATGGAATAAGTATAAGTAGTGAAGAAGTAACAGAAGAGAAATAGAAAATAAATTCTCCCTTCGGTCGATTCACATCCCTGACGCAAGCGTACGGGGAATATCTAAATTTATGCTTATAAATAGATACATGAACTATAACAATCGTTGCTGGATTAATGATACAAAACCGTGACAGACCGTCTATCTTTCTCCTCTTTCTTTCGGTAAATATAAAGTCTGAGAAGATGAGATATATGTTCTTTTCACCGATAATCAAACTTGTTCTCAGATACCACAGGATATATATCCTCTAGCATGTCGTTGTGAAGAGATAAGAAAAAAGCTGGTGCTAATATATTTTCTGCTACAACAAGTGACATACATAATTATCAATTGCAACCAACTAGGAAGTATAGCATCCTAATCGATGATAGTATAACACAACTACTACTAAATATTCCTCTTTATAATAGAGACAAACTACATCAATGAGAATACTGACAATATCGACCAGTTATCTTTCAAACATCACAACAAAAAGTTGACATAAATCCTCCCCAAAGTATACTGTGATGACTATTACAAAAGCTATTTCTATGTATAAAAAGTGCCAGAAAACAAGAAACAACTCCTCCAGTCATCAATAAAGCTGAACAATCAATCAGAGAGCAACTGAAAGATCTTTATAGTGTCATGAACTGCTATCAGACACAAAATCATGATGTTATTGAAAAAGAGATAGAGAAAGTACGAAGAAAAGAATTTCAACAACAACATTATAATCCATTATGGATAGCTGATCTTATAGCACGCAATGACTGCAGAGACTCTAACAATTACAATGCTATAACTGAAATAGCAGATACTATGCTACAGACATATAGAAAATATAAAGCAGATACTATAGACGATATACAAATACTAGAAAAGATAAAGGCCGATGCCACTCACCATCAAGATTATGAATGAGCCGAATATATAGCAACAAAAATAACTCAACACCATCAAAAGAGCTAAATTCTTTCCCTTGCATCCACGCCCCCTCTTCCCTATACTGAGACGATACTGGTACCTTGGCAGAGTGGTCCAATGCAGGAGCCTGCAAAGCTTTACAACCGTGGGTTCAAATCCCACAGGTACCTTGTTGTCATCTATCTTTCTTACTATACAAATCCCGACTACTCGGGATTTTTTATTATCATCTTGTTTTACCCTCCCCATATCGCTACACTATAAAAATCCAAAATGTATAATTCAACATTCAAAATCTCCATGTCCACCCTCACTCCCGCTATGCAACAATACGTCGATCTCAAGAAACAATACCCTGATTGTATTCTTTTTTTTCGTTTGGGAGATTTCTATGAAGTATTCTGGGAAGATGCTCAGCTCTGTAGCAAGCTCCTGGATCTCGTCCTCACAGCGAAGAACAAGACTTCTGACCATCCTATCCCGATGGCAGGCATGCCCTATCACAGTACCGACAAATATATCGCCAAACTCATCAAAGCATGATACAAAGTAGCTATCGCTGACCAAGTAAGCGAGCCCAAGCCCTGACAGATCGTCCAGAGACGCATCACGTCCATCATCACTCCTGCCACTTATATCGACGAGTCCAGACGTCATCAAAGTCAGACTCCTCATGATATTCTCGCTATCAGTACGACGAGCGACAAAGAGTGACATATTGCCTATCAACTCTGTCGAGGATCTTTCGTCGATGCGGTCTA
>CAZBFX010000087.1:4319-4540 GCA_964491325.1 uncultured Candidatus Peribacteria bacterium | reverse complement strand
GGGCATTTCTCCGATCAAAAAGTCCAATATTAGACCTATCTCAATCTTACTTTCTCAAGTCTATTCATTGCGGTCATAAGATCTTCGTCATGGTCAGTACATAAAACCATGAAATCTTTTGTTTTAGGAATCTTATTAAAGACTGTAGATTGTGTAAAATCTAATAACGTCTCACAGAATAATTGATTCAAGTCTTCAATAAAATCTTCGAATAAGCTATC
>CAZBFX010000087.1:2966-4302 GCA_964491325.1 uncultured Candidatus Peribacteria bacterium | reverse complement strand
ATAATCATCTTCTGGAAGATTATTAAAAGTTGACCTTAATTCATCATCAGTTAAAACATATATTGTATCAAAACATACATATTTCCAATCTCATGAATGGTATTTCAATCTTTTTATACCTTCTTCTGATTGATAGTTTACTGCATACTTACCATTCTGATAAGCATGTAATGTCTCCTGAAAAGCAGATTCAATATTAAAGGAGAGATTAACTTCTGCATACTCTGCATTACAATCATAAGCAAACGCATAAAACTCTAAGCTAGAGTTTTCTTGGAGGAATCTCTCAACACTTTTAATCGTAAAATCTAATAGTTTACTTTTTACCATCATTTTGTCCATAATATAGAGGATTAGGTTGGTCGTTCAATACTTCCAACTAAAAATTTACTTTCTCTGATTTATAATACCGCCTATAGTCAAATCAGTTTTCTCCACATCTCCATCAGAGCTATGAAAAATCCACAAAGAGTCATTATCTCTACTATCTATAAACAAAATACTAGTATCTTCATAACCAATAGTCAAAGAATCTGCTAACTCTTGCAAAGTAAATTGCTTTCATTGTGCAGTTTGTGGAATTTCTTCTAGTATATCTTGTAATGAATCAGCAAAGCCTTTCAACTGACTAATTCTTAGGTATGAGTTATGATCTATATTAACCTTCTCACAGAGTTCATCAAGCGTATAGAGCGTAAAATCTAATGTAAAGTCATCACCCTCGAAATTAAAAGAAATAGGGATTCTCCCAGAAAATTTCCTACTTACCAAATAAGTAAGATATGGACTTGGTATAACAATACTTTCTTCCTCTAAAATTTTTATCAATTGTGTATTCGTTCTTTTTTTCTTGGGATGAATAATTTCATGAGGATCGGATGCATGACTCGCTGTAGCTTCTCGTTTCACTGTATCAAATTGAAACATTCTCGAACAGTGAGGGCAATGAATAAACATAAATGTCATTTTCTTCTTTGTGGCAGATTGCACAAAGTCAAAGTCATATTCATTTAATTCTTGAACTTTGAATATATGTCCGCAATCCCAACTATAAGGACAAGTTATATTTTTCATAAGATTATATATCAACTAAAATGCTGTCACCATAACTTCTTGCATTGTACCCTGTGCAGTATGTATCGTAAAATCAGAAGTAACACATTCAAATAATGAATCGTGAAATACAAATAAGTAATGATTAAGCTTCTCCCAATATAGTTTCTGATAATTTGAATGCACTTTATTAATATCTTCTAGCTCCTTTATCCAACGAGAGTTCTTCACAATAAAGGGCTCATAATAATCTAATCATTTGCCATATAAAGGATGTCAATCG
>CAZBFX010000087.1:1949-2956 GCA_964491325.1 uncultured Candidatus Peribacteria bacterium | reverse complement strand
TTCATCATTTGGCGAACCAAATCTTATAGAAAGACAATGCGTAAATTCAACAATAGCAATTGCAGTCTTCGTAGTCTTTGGACTTGTAATTGATGGTTGAAATCATTTCTCAAAAGGCCATACTTTGCGTTCTCCTCTCAAAGAATATAATAACATTGTTTTGTCATCACTATGTAAGAGATGTGGCATCGGTGTAGCCACATCTCGCATAAGATCAAGATGTAGTGGCACACAATATTCACCTCCTTCAGATTCGGCAATCTGACGTTGTAACTGTAAAACATATTCATGAGCCTGAGAGTACTTATCTCTATCGTCGGCACTCAGAAAAATTCTACTTCCAAGAATCTTCTCTTCAGCTTCCGCCTTTCTTAATTGTTCAATCAAATTATCAGCTTTTGTCATACACTATAATATATTAATTAAAATCTATAAAAAACTTCTCAAATCCTTATCTCTCATAAACTTTGTAAGAATACTTTCTAGAAAGGAATCATTAATAATCGCTCTCGGTCTTTTGATAGGCAATTCAGCAATCAGATATGGTAAATATCAAAGCTTTTGACTTTCTTTATCGTTAGATACACAATATTTTTCTTCTTCTCTATTTCTCAATCTCAATAGAAAGACTTTTTCTCCATTACAACAGTAAAAATCCATTTCATATCTTTCTAAAAACACTCTTGGTATCTCATGAATATCAATAATTCTCCATTCATTAAATTGTCTATCTGCTCCACCTTGATATTCAACTCTTCTGTTAAACTCTTTGACTTTCATCTCTATACTATAGGATTAAATTGGTAACTAACTTCTTCTAGAAGACTATAGACATTAGACCATACGATAAATATTACCTTTCAAATAACGATCGATCAATTATATCATAATGAGCATATATTCTTCTTAGTTCATCTCTTACTTCCATAAGTGCAAACCCTAAAAGGTTTTTTCCTCTCCACATTGCAGGATTATAAGCTTTGGGGTTATCTTCACCTAATCCAATT
>CAZBFX010000087.1:0-1939 GCA_964491325.1 uncultured Candidatus Peribacteria bacterium | reverse complement strand
TTATTTGTCGAAAGCAAGAAGTCTCTCATGACCTTATTTTGACTAAACTTATAATAATTGCCATTCAAAACAATGGAATATTTTACTTTATCTCGGATCGCTTGGTTAAAATTCTTAATCTTTTTGCCTAAAGCTTGCATTTCTTTAGGGCCAGAAGTTTGCATAATTTGCTCTTCAATCTCCTTGTCTTCAAAAAGCCTTGCCTTTTCAGCCATCATATACTGTTCAGCACAAGTATATTCATGTATATCAACTGTAAAATTAGATGGTTGCCATTGCCCCAAACAAGACTTATTAATATTATTTCAATTTGGCTGCCAAAAGAAGAGGTACTTTTGTTCCTTAATATTATTTTCCCTTAAAAGGGTTGTAATAGAATATTTCATCTCTCCATCTTTACTCCAAAATGGTATATTTTCATATTTATATGCTTCAGTATCTTCAAAATCGCAATCTTCATTGTAATATTCTCTCCAAAATACAGGATGTGGAAACATCTCTTTGTATTTACTTTGTTCTTCGTCCGTTAATGTTTTTAACCAATTTCATCGATTCCATGCATAACTTTCACCTCACCCCATTCTCCAACCAATGGAAAATTGTGAAATATGTGGATACATCATCCAAAGTGGAGGCATTGGGTTATCTAAAGTAAAGATAGATGTTATTTCATTATTATTTTTCTTATACATAAATTTATATAATAAAATAAATAGAAGATTATCAAGCCAAATGCAATACCTTGAAATTAGTAGGTAAATAGTATATACCAATTGGAATAATCTAAAGCAAGCTCTTATCCTAAATTCTCCATATCCAAAATAACTGCCTCACATCACACACTCTGCAGAAACTTCTCCACCATCGCATGCGAGAGTATCAGCGTCGCATCATTGCGACAGGGATGACAGCCGATCTGTTCTGCCTCTCGGAGATCACGATCGAGGAAGACTCTCAGTTCTTCTGATGCGATATATCAGCTCTTCACGGCATGGATAAGTCCCAGTAATGTCACCGATCAGGGTGTCAGTCACAACACCCTCAGCATATCCTCGGGCGAAGCGAAGCTCATCTCACTTGTCCCGACCATCTTACGAAATGCATTGATAGCAAGTCTCTTCGATGATTCGACCGAGACGAGAAAAAACATCCCTTTCTTATTCGTCAGGAAAAGATTTTTCGTATGTGTCCCAGGGATAGTTTCTTTCACATGCAGTCACTCTTCCACCGTAAAGATCGGTTCATGCTCATAGTAGTCATAGTCTATCGCATGCTGTACGAGATACTCTCTCACGAAATCAGGTATATTCTTGTGCATAGTTTATTATAGAAATTAAAACAAGGAAAATAACAACATGCGTCATTGCGAAGTAGCGTAGCGGATGAAGCAATCCATGATCATAAAAAGAGATTCATTGGATTATGGATTGCTTCGTTCCTCGCAATGACGAATATGATTACTATTCTCCTGCCATCAGAATCCTCTGACAAAACGACTTCCTATGCTGGTCACTCAATCCACACGAGAGGATAGCCTCTCTATGCACCAGCGTCCCATAGCCCTTGTGACGAGCAAAGTCATATGCACGATACTTCTTCTTGGTCGAGAGTTTCGTCATCCACTCGTCTCTCTGTACTTTGGCAATGATGGATGCAGCCCCGATCTGCCACACCGACTGATCACCTCTGATGACTGTCTCGAGAGGGTAGGGGAGGACTGCTCTCAGTCCATAGTCTGTCTTCCCATCGAGGATGATACGGATATCCTTGTGAGATACTTTCGTCTGCTGCAATGCAGTCAAAAGTATGTCAAGAGCCTGCGTCGCTGCATGACGAATAGCATAGACGATTCCTTTACTATCGATCATCGATGCAGGAGAAGAGGCAATCCCTGACACGATATGAGGATGATCGAGGATACAACGAGCGAGATACTCTC
>CAZBFX010000086.1:0-4613 GCA_964491325.1 uncultured Candidatus Peribacteria bacterium | reverse complement strand
CTCCCTATGGGCTGAGTGAAGAAAAGTGGCTATGGCAAAGAAAATGGTCCTGATGGATTGAAGTCGTTTACGAATAGGAAGGTTGTATTATATTAAACATACGTTTTAATTCTATTATATCTTTAAAGAATGGAAATAGTAATAAAAAAGCAAAAGAATCCTTGGTATAGTAAAATCGTTCCTTACATCGGAAACATATTTGGAGCAATGGTTTCTGTATTTGTTCTCATTATTCTTTATATACCCATGAGATTATCAAAATCTTCATGAGAAAAACCACGAAGAAGAAATATAAAAACAATAGTAAACAATGAATTAAATTGGAAGCTAATTTTTGACAAAAAAGATATAAAAGTATATGAGGCAAATATTTGTGAGCCAGGTCTTTGAGACTATCCCAAAGAACTGAAATACATGGATTTAGCAGAGAGCCGTGAGATATGTATTAAGAAGTTTAAGACAGAGCCTGTAATTAAAGAACTTGAAGACCTTTTCTTTAGTGAACTTTATCCCTATGATGATAAAAATACCTACTTAGAGTATCACAACGGAATATACATCATTGCATATCCCAAATCAAAAGACGATCCCGAAAAACATGTATTATACCATCTAGGTTTTGATAAGAAGAATCTAATAAAGATAAAAGACGATATGCCACGGATCGATAAAGTAAGTTATCCTGATAAGCAAAGTATAAAAATGATTCATAAGTCTTGGGATACAAAAGAAACAATTTTAATAAGAGAAGAAACAGAATAATAACTATTAATTTAAAAGAAAAATGATATTTATTTCTCCTTAAGGTTCACTTAAGGTCAAAGGATATACTGCCAGCGTATCAGACGACAAAGCGACTGTCCTCCACACAGTACAACCGCTCTCTCTCTCTGCTCTACGCTCTTTATATCTTTTTTTTGCCACATGAACAAAACACACACACTCGCTATCTCAGCACTTGCACTCGTTACCCTCGTCGCATGAGCGACCACATTCGCTGCGACGACGAAGACCAGCACTGATGCCACCACTACGAGACCTGCTATGATGGGTCAGATGAAGATGATGGATCACATGGACATGGGTCATGGATTTATGCCAGGCATGATGATGAGCAAAGACGATGCTGTCCAAGCTGCTCTCAAAGCGAATGACTATGATGCATTCATCAAAGCTCTCACCGCGAAGCTCCCTACCAAGGAACAATTTGCAACGATAGTAGCAGAGCAAGCAAAGCATCAAGCAGTCGAAGATGCAGTCACAGCGAACGACTATGATGCATTTGTGAAAGCCATCACAGCGATGCAAGCCAACAAGAGCAACAATGGTAAAACCATGCCTACTCCGACCAAGGAAGAATTTGCAAAGATGGTAGCTATGCATACACAACAAGCAGCCATCCAGAAAGCAATCGATGCGAATGACTATAACGCATTCGTCACGGTAGCGAAGGGATCGCCTCTTGCAGAGACTATCACTACACAAGAAAAGTTTACTCAGTTAGTACAGTTCCATACTGCGATGAAAAATAACGATACTGCGACATTACAGAAGCTCAAAGATGCATGATTCACGCCTCCTATGATGGGAGAGGGAAAGGGCAATCACATGAGATGAATGAATATGAAGTGAATGAATAATACATGAAGGTCAAAAGGCATGAGAAATCAAAATAATAAATAAGTCTTTCTTTCCTCTGCCTCTTTCACTATGATAGAGGCAGATTTTTATGAGAAATACTCCTATGCAACGGTTTCGCAATCTTCGCACATCCCAACGTATTAGCCTTAAATTTACCATATCCACTATCGTGGTTATTTTGGGATTTGCAGTTATTGTGAATACTATCGTCTTCGCTCTCTGGTATGATAAGACCAAGACATTTTTGGATGATATCACGAGTTATAGAGCGACGAACGATATCGTTCCGTCCAAAAGTATATTTATCAATGAACATATCCAAGAATGAATGGCTCTCTCATTGTGGCAACGTGAGAGATGACGAAGACCCAAATGACCAAAAAAACTTCCTCCGATCGAAATCATACCCCTCATCAGTCCCAAAGCCCAGGCTATCATCCATCATCCCTGACATCTTTCGATCACCAAGCATGATGATGAATGGCTCATGTACAAAACACTCGGACCGAGACTCATTACCGTCAGTATCGATAATCATATGTTCCTCCAGAGACTTCTCCTTCGAAGTAGTTTTTTTCTGATCATAGCATTTGCATGTATCAGCTACGGTTTATCACTGTTGTTTGTGAAATCGACGCTAGCTCAGCTGCATCATGTCATCGCACAGATCCAAGGCAAAGATATCATCCATCACTTCTCCCCTATCCAGCACGACTGACCAGCAGACGATGAGATACGTATCGTGGTCAATACGCTCAATACTGCTCTCGAGCGTATTCACCGTGATGCTCAGACGCTGAAGAACTTCATCGCTCATGCTGCACACGAGCTCAAGACCCCTCTGATGACTATGTCCTCTCTCATCGATGTCGCGACACAAAAAAATACGACTGATTCTCTCCCCTCACAGCTCAAACCCATCCTCCATGCACAAAGCGAACTCATTAATCAACTCCTCCTCTTAGCAAAGTATGAACATCAGCATAGTGCTAATTTCCCTCGTCAACAAACGAATATATATGATGTTGTCACTCCTCTCATCACAGAGACGAGCACCCACTATCAAACCAAAGCCATCAATACAAAGAAAGAACTGTCTGACTCAGTAATGGTCGCCATCCATCGTCCATCGTTTGAGATACTCGTCAAGAATCTCCTCGACAATGCCTACTCCTACACTCCTGCTCATGGGACCGTAACGATCTCGCTCGATGCTCATAGCCTTCGTATCACCGATACAGGCAAGGGTATCGCATCCGAGCATCTCGATCATATTCGAGAGAAGTTTTGGAGAGCAGATAGCTCGCAGACCACTGCGACTGAAGGAAAGCAGACACATTATGGTCTCTGACTCTCACTGTGTCAGACGATTGCTCGTTTGCATGGGTTCACTCTCACAGTCGACAGCACTCTCGGAACCTGAACGACTTTCACACTATATTTTTCATAACTCATCATTAAGGACTTTCTTCTTTTTACTCTTTTTTGCCTTTTTATTCCCTTATCATGCGTCTCCTTCTTATCGAAGATAATATCCCTATCGCTGAGAATATAGTTGCCTATCTCCAGCATGAAGGTATGCAATGCGATACTGCGACGACAGGCAAACAATGACTCACGATGCTCCAGACAGGAGTCTATGCTATGCTTCTCCTGGATCTCATGCTCCCTGATATCGATGGGATGACCATCTGTGAGACGGTAAAGAAGACCTACCATATCCCTATCATCATCACCTCTGCCAAGAGCGATATTGATGATAAAGCGGAGTGATTTGGCAAAGGGGCAGACGATTATCTGACCAAACCTTTTGATCTGCAAGAGCTCGTCCTCCGTATCCGTGCAGTAGCCCAGAGGTCGCAGACCAATGATATTGTCCACTACAAGAATATCCGTATCAATCTAACTCGCAGACAGATCAGCAAATGAGGGAAAGAAATATCGCTGAGTATCAAAGAGTTTCATATTCTCGCCTATCTCATCACTCATCGCTGACACGCAGTCTCCAGGACTGATATCATCGAAGATGTCTGGTGAGGTGATTCCGTCTTCGCTCACGAGAGTGATAGCAAACTCGATGTCTACATCGCCAATTTGAGGAAGAAATTGGACAAAGATCTCATTGAAACAATTAAGTGATTCGGTTATACTCTCTCGCATGAGTTACATACGTACTAATGGTCAGTTACTTTTATATTTTTTTCTTTACATATGAAAAACACACTTCTCCTCACTCTCGTCGTCGCTATGACACTCACACTCACATGATGTGGTCAACAATCACAAGACACTATCGATCAAATAGCCGATACGATCATAACAGACATAATGGATAGTGGTAGCATCAATACGACCGTCACGACACCTGTAACCGACATGCCAGTAGACACTACTACAGACAATGCACAAGTACCTGCAGACACCAACACTCCTCCAACAAATACTACTGTCGCAACCGATACGCCATCAGTCAAAAGCTATACTATGGCAGAAGTGGCGAAACATAATAGTGAAACATCATGCCGATCAGCTATCAATGGTAATATCTATGATCTTGGTGCATTTGTCTCTCAGCATCCTGGTGGTGATAGAAACATCCTCAAGATTTGTGGTATCGATGGGACGATGGCATTCGAAGGACAACATGGTGGCGAAGGCAGACCAGAGAAAACACTTGCAGGATTTATGATCGGCACTCTCGCAAAGTAACAGATACTGTTTTACTGTCTAACTGTATACATGCAACTTCATCCTCTCATCGTCCATTTTCCTATCGCATTGCGGATGGTCTACTGTCTCATCCTCGTCGTCCAACTTTTTTGGTGACGAGATAATGACAAACTCAACACTATCAAACACTTCTGTCTGATCGCAGGAACAATATGAGGAATAGCAGCTCTCCAGACAGGCGATGCATCACTTGATGTCTATGGCGTCTCTCATATTAGCCATGCACATGAAGAACGGGCAGA
>CAZBFX010000085.1:0-4634 GCA_964491325.1 uncultured Candidatus Peribacteria bacterium | reverse complement strand
CGTATTCACAGGAGTGGAGCTTACGAAGTCTGTGGTAGAGCTCCTCTGCTTTCGCGACCATCGCATCATCCTTCTCCATCAGAGGAAGGATCGCATACTTGACCGGAGCCAGATCAAATGGGAATCTGACGACCACTCTCGTATCGCTACTCGTGCTACCGTCAGCGTTTTCTTTTGTTAAGACTTCTTCATCATAGAACTCCAGCATCGTCACCATGACCTGTCTTCCGAGACCAGTGGATGCTTCGATACATCGTGGGATATATCTCTCCCCTGTCTTGGGATCGGAGTATTGCATACTCGTCTTGCTATGTTCTTGATGCTGGCGGAGATCGAAGTCCGTCCTATTGTGGATGCCCTGCACTTCACCGAATCCTCGAGGAAACTCGTATTCGATATCCGTCGCTGCTGCTGCATAGTGAGCAAGTTTATCATGATCTTTGAATCTCAGATGATCAGGATGAATACCGATGATTTTCGTCCAGTAATACATACTCTCCTCTTTCCATCTGTGATAGATCTCCTCAGCAGTCTTCGCATCTGCAGGCACGAAGTATTCTATCTCCATCTGCTCAAACTCTCTCGTCCTATAGAGGAACTGCCCTGGCGTGATCTCATTACGAAACGCTTTCCCGATCTGAGCAAGTCCAAACGGTACTCTCATCCTCGTCGTATCACAGATCTGACGGAAGTTGGTAAACAGGCTCTGACAT
Organism: uncultured Candidatus Peribacteria bacterium; assembly: GCA_964491325.1. Classification (GTDB taxonomy): domain Bacteria; phylum Patescibacteriota; class Gracilibacteria; order Absconditabacterales; family Absconditicoccaceae; genus Aalborg-AAW-1. The sequence continues at coordinate 3,921 of CAZBFX010000085.1, read as the reverse complement.
GTCTCTGGTCTCATATAGACTTTATTCGCTTCATCAGCCAGAGGCCCGAGATGCGTACTCAACATCAAATTAAACTGTCTGACTTCTGTCCAGTCTGCATCCTTACCGGTGTTCGGATTCTTGAGTTTCTCTCCGATGATAAATGCATGCATACCGTCATTACCTCGTGCTTCAGGAGAGAGATTAGTAAATCCGTATGTCTTCGTCACATAGTCTTGGACACTGGCCTCACCACCAAACTTAGCGATCTTATCAGCAATACTCGTCTCGATAATCTTATCCGCTCTAAACCTCTGTCCCGTCTTCTTATCATCGATCAGAGCATCAGCAAATCAGCCAACGTGACCACTGGCTACCCACGTCGTCGGATGAGCAAAGATCGTCGTATCCAGTCAGACGATATCATCTCTCTCTTGGACGAAATGCTTCCATCGGAGGTCGTAGATATTTTTACGAAGCTGTGAGCCATATGGTCCGTAGTCCCAGGCATTCGCGAGTCCGCCATAGATCTCCGAGTTTGGATAGACAAATCATTTACGCTTCGCCCATGCGACGATTGTTTCGAGAGGAAATTTCATACAGTTGTAAGATTTAGAAAGGTAAAGGTTGTTATTTATATTTTCTGCATCACAAGAGAAGTCAACATATGAGTCCTACCTTCTGATAGAGTCTCATACAAACAAGTAAATCACAATTTTCACAGCTCATCTTTGAGATCATCTTCATGCCAATATTGAAAGAATCTTGGTTCTCCTATACTCGTCTCTTCTATTTCTGATCATTCTCCCTTTTTCATACTGAAAGCAAATATAGCTCACACAGGAAGAATAGATGCAATATGCTGTACGATCTCTCTACACTGCTGCTTCGTGAAATGTAGAAGTACCATATCTGCAAAAACTCATTGCACCCTACGAGTAAAGTCAAAGTCTAAGACATTGAGCTTTATAATATCTTTCTCTCTCTGCCTATTCATCTCGATAAAACCATCTACCGCATCAGATCTCGTGACATGATAGCCATGAGACTCCATATAGTCAGCATCTTTGCCTGTACCTGTACCGATCTCGAGTATCTCATCTTCCTTCTGTAGCTGTGATAGAAAAAACTGAATCCACTGACCGAGACTCGAGTCATCGGCGATCACCGGAGGCGTCTTATCGATGAAGCGTTGCACTCCTCTCTCATAACTCTCGAGAGTGACATATTGATCTTTGGTATCATCGGTGATCATAGCATCTACAACATAGCTAAAAGCCTATAACTTAGAACTTCCCTAGTTTTTCTTCCACACCTCATTTGACTGCTGACTACATCTGATGAATAAAGTACACTTCTGGAGCTTTTGCATATCCTTGATACTATACAAACACAAGCAGAGAAATATATGTATAATCTAGAAGATGACATATTTACTTCTCTCATACTCTCTCTACAGTATGAAAACTCTGGAGATAAGGAGACAATTTATCTTCTTGTCCTGTATATTCATACCAAAATAATAGATTAGAAGATACACCAGAGACATCAGACAAAAAGTCTTCTACTGCATCACGATGCTTCCATACAAGTGTATGATGAGCATCATCGAGAGAGTTTCCATGCCTCTTGTCACTAAGAAGACGAAAGACGACACAGTGCTCGATACTATAGCGATTATTGTCTTTATGTTCGGCATAGTATTCAGCATGACATTCTCCGCTCAATGTCTTTTCGTATTCCAAATCAATATATCCCGCTTCTTCTGCCACTTCACGCATCCCTGCAGTGATCAGATCTTCACCATCTGTACCACCCATGATCCGAGACTTCCGATGATAGTCTCACCGATCGAGCAGAGCAAAATAATCATCTTCTATCCTATGCACTATGACTAAGACATTTTGTCTACGAATAGTCTCCTTATCAGGACGAGGTGTATTACCTGATATATAGTGATATGCACTTGTCGTATAGCTCATAACAATATCGATGAAATAAATACTTACTCTCTTATCTCCAAGAACTTCTTACCTGACTGCCATGCCTGTATGACTTCACGGATATAGGGTATAGTCATATCAGGTAATGCATCGATCGGAAACCAAGCCAATTCATCACACTTATCTGGTTCGTTATTCACTATCTCACCATCTCGGTCTGTCAGTGAAAAAAATAATTCAAATCTCTCATTATCTACCCCATGCACTATCCTAAATAAGGTTAATGGTTCTCAAAGCTGTTCGGGGCGGATGGTGATACCCAGCTCCTCATAGCCCTCTCTGATCATCGCCTCGGTCGCCAACTCATGGCCATCCATGTGTCCCGCTGGAGTCATATACCATCCATCATAATACGATGTATTCGCTCTCTTCAGGAGGAGTATCTTGGCATCTTGCACAAGCAAAAGATACACTGCTCCGACATAGGGGAAATTTTGTCTCATAGCGAGTAGCATAGACTAAAACATAGTCTATCTATAGCCATATCGAAGCGTAAAATCAATCCGAAACACGAAAAAAGACCTCGAAAGAGGTCTTTAATGATTGTCGGTGTACGATGTATACGAAAATCTATACTATAATCATACTATCCAAACAAGATGTCGTGCGAGAGCCACATCGATGATAGCATACTGCATCAGTATCTCGATAACGATCTACTATGGTCAGTCCTATATGCGATAGCATCACTCGTCGTGCAGCATGTCTCCATGCTATCATAGAGGCATAGTAACGATATATTCTCTATGTAGCAGTATTTATTTTTCTCCTCATAGATTATGGAGATATTTTTGTTATGACATGAGGTATTTGATAAGCTGAGATATCTCTGAGAAATATCTTCATCACTCTCAATTTTGTTATGGTATAAGCATATAAAAACTCATGTACATCAATACAGATACGAATATTATTCTACTATGCATAGTATAAATGGGAGATAGATGATTGTGGTTCGATCAGAGATCGTTCCATAGTATAGAATAATGTATACATGTAAATGACCAAACGAATCTCTTACTCGTCATGTTGCCATGGGAGTACTCTGAGTATAGGGCAAAAAATATATTTTGCAAATTTTTGATGACTTTTTTGCTACTTTTAACCAAAAAGAGAGACATTCGTCTGACTTGTATCCATTTCCTCATCCATCAGCGTATCAGTCACATTTGCCATACGGAGAAAATCATCAATACCAAAGCGATATTCTTCATTATCAACAGAAAATGTCTGATAGGAAAGGATATATCGCAACACCATCAGTGTCATCGTGACATCGTTTTTGCAGTAATGTTTGAGTTTCTTCAAGGCCGCTACTCATTCGTCTCATCATGCTTGATATGTCTTCCATAGTCATTCTGCTTCTGCTCCAGACTCGAGTGTCTTCTGTATTCAGACCAGAGACTTCGCTATCTTATTTAGTCACATCCTCCTCCCCGTCACCTGTTGGACGAATACCATGAGATCAAGTGATTTCTGATTGAGACGCTGGATATATGTATCTTGTTCAGACAACCGCTTCCCGCCGATCTTTTCTGCGAGATTGTAGATACATACAGGATTATCAAACCACATCTGATTAAATCAGACGATATACCCATCGAAATCAAGCATAAATTGAACAAATTTCTCGAGATTGCTTGCATCGATATGCTTGTACGTCCCCTTACCATCGTGCATGATATAGGCAGATGCGACATAAAATTCCATCGTCCTGAGATCATTGGTTGCATAGGAGGTCTCGATATCGTAGACGAGATATGACTTGTCTGCTATACGAGCAAACTGTCAGGCATCTGCTTGCTTTTGCAGCATTTGTACGATAGATTGTGCTCATATAGACTGCTGTTTGAGTTTTTTACTATCTTTCAACAGAGAGTGTATCTTGCCGATGATCGTTTCCGTATCACCGTAGGTTTCCGCCGAAAGCGGCGTCACC
>CAZBFX010000084.1:0-4691 GCA_964491325.1 uncultured Candidatus Peribacteria bacterium | reverse complement strand
CATATTGTCATGGATTCTTCGCAAAGAGCGATATATTCACCGTCTGTTTGAGAATTTCTGTGATCGTTTTTCTTGAACAAGATACTTTATACATAAGGAGCTCATTTTGTATCGTTTTGATCAAGCTGGTTACCGTGAATGCTTGCTTTTCTCATCTTATCGTATCGCTATGTTCTTCGACTCATGTGATAGTCTCTTCATCCATATCTACTCATGCGATAGTCACTTGGATAGATCATGTTCCTTTGATACGGTATGTCTCCATAGCATTGATACGCAGGATACATGTCTCTATGATCTTCTCTTCAGGCAGAGAAATGCTAAAGTATGTCTTATGATTGATGGCATTCCAAAATCACAAAAACAATTGATTATTCTCCCGTTTTGGGTTGATTGCGATAGTCTCTGTCGCTCACTTCTCAATATGATCGGTATTCTTCTTTGCTTCATAGTCACTATATCACTCTGCGATGAGATTATCTTGGTATTGATTACAGAAATCATCATAAGACTGATTGACGACGACTGACAGTCTATTGATATTAGTGTCGTAGACTCTCAGACCGTCACTATTTACAGGCAAACGCAAACCACGCCCGATAGATTGTCTCTTCTCTGTCTCGCTGACGGAATTTCTTAATGTACAAAGCGTAAAGACATTGGGATTGTCTCGTCATTCTTTCAATGCACTATGGGAAAAGATAAACTCTACAGGGTTATCAAACGACAATAACTGCTCCTTTTCTCTCATAATAAGCTCAAACATTTGCTTCTCAATATCTCTGGCTCATTGACTATTTCAGAGATTGTCCTGATACTCTACCGTTCATTCTTTTTTGCTTTTCTTATTGGCGAAGTAATAAGCATAGGGCTTTGTTTTCTCGTCTCGTGAATCGGTGATATATTTCCCCAGACATTCGATGAAGTAACTCTGGATAAACTCATCGGGTCAGATGAAATTGGATATTTTGTCGATAAATATCAGTGTCAATGGTTTGATACCTTTGGCTGTGATAATTTCTTTTTTGGCAAAATGGGTATCAACAGTCTGTTTGATCTGTGCTTTGATCATATCCATAGCATGAGAACCACTTTGTTCTCCGACCGACAACACCATATCTTCTGCTCATTTCTCTATAGTCACCGACGTTCATCTCGTCATATTACCTACTCTCATACCCTGGTAGAGCGGGTTATTTGTCTTATCGATCAAGATGTCTCATTTTTTTACTTTGATCTGTTTATCTTTGAAACTCCCATCTGCCATTCTTTGACTGAGATGAAGTGTGGCAAAAAGTTTGCCTTTGGGATCATTCTCGACTGCGAGACATGCTATATCTCTCGAGGAGTTACTATCATCATTCGTCAGACTAATCACTTGGATCTTTTTGACCAAACCAGCATTGTATGCTTCAGAAGGTGAGAGTCTATACATACAGGAAAACTTCTCCTTGTGTGTGGCAGAATAATAGAGCGTAAACAATGGCGTAAAGAGCTTAATCATTTCTTTAGTCTTGGCTCAGAGGATACTCTGTGGTTCGTCGAGGATAATCACAGGACGACATGCTGACATATAATGGATCAATGATTGCTGTCCGACATCATCTCTTGCAACCCTATGGATCACCTTATCCTCTCCTGCAAACGATCCCGACGTCATTACCATGATTTGTATCGTATCACTCATAGAGAAATCCTTCATCTTATCTATCTTTTTACTATTGTAATCATAGTAGTTGTAATTGACTCACGGATAGAGACTAGCAAAATGAGATTTCGTCTGTTCAAATGTTTTGATCACTCCTGTCCTGATCGCTACGCTTGGCACGACGATGATAAATTTTTTGAGTTTGTAAATCTTGTGTAACTCAAATATCGTCCTCAAATAACAATAGGTCTTACCTGTCCCTGTCTCCATCTCAATACTAAAATTGTGTGTATCGTCAGTCAGAGGTAATATATCTTTTGCATTGGGATCGTCTTTATCTTTGTATAACTCATTATATTCCCTTTGTAGACGATGTATATTCGCCATGATGAGATCTCTATGATGATCGACATCGAGGTTATTGATGATAACATCTTGTCCCGCATACCGCCTCTTGCTATCTGTATCGGTGATGATCGTCTTGTGATGATGCGTCGTCGGCACTCATTCAAAAATCCTCACGATACTATCGATAGCAGTCTTTTGGTAATCTAATTCGGCGTTAAATTGGAATTGCATAATGAGGTTATAAGGTTTGTAAAGTTATAAAGTTTTGAACTTAAAATAGTTTGCAAGAGTAAGCCTACTACCACTACTGATAGCATCATCTTTACAGACAAAGATAATCTCATTATTATCATGATGTTTCTTCACAAAACGAGCTATATCATCATCGGATATGCTATCTTCAAGAGAGAGATAAAAAGACCTCTCTGACGGAGCTGTGTCGGTGATCGCATATCGTGTAGGGAACTCGGGGTCATGGGTGACTGTACTATGGAAGTTGTATCCATCACGGATGAGAAGTTCAGTGATCACATCATCATCGGATCTCTTCTTTTTGATACCAAAACTATCGGCTTCGAGGGAGAGTCTATCGAAAAGCTGCGTATCGGTCGTCTCTCATTCTTTGACAACAATAGGATCAAGCTCGACAAAATTGGAGGTATCGAGCTTGAAAAATCTAAAGCCAATATCTCATTTGCCTATCTTCTCTCATGCTTTGAGAAGTCTATCACGAGTGATTTCGCTAATCTTACGGTATCCTACTTTATATGCTTCTTGATTCTCTGCTATAGGTTCTGGAAGTTGGACAAGGATATACTTACGATCTCATCCATCCTCTGCATTGAGATCCATGACGGCATGTCCTGTCGTTCATGATCAAGCAAAGAAGTCGAGGATTATATCGTCTTTGTTTGCAGAGCATCTCAAAAAGTCTTTTATAAAATTAACTGGTTTTGGATTGTCAAAAAATACTCAAAGTTCTTTCAGCAAAACATCATCGCTTCATCCGTATGGAATAATTGAGGGAATATTTTCACTCATATTTTCAATCAATAAATACTTCCTTTCAGGTTGCTTGGTTTCGTCATTTCAAAAAAGTATTTGGTTATTCTCTAAAAGAGTTTTCATAGTTGATTGTGGATTTCTCCATCATCTCTCTGGAATAGGACATTCTTTTTGAGTAATTGGGTGTATTAGAGGAATAAAGTATTCTTCAGGAGCTTGTTTCTTGTTTGGTCGAGCCATAGAAACTCATCTATAAACATTTCAATCTTTATCTATTTTGTTATATGCAGATTCTCCTCATGATAATTTATTGTTTCATTTTATCCAATCTGAGAAATCTTTGTTTGCATCATCAATAGTATAGTTTACAGATAGCTTCGAGAAAAAACTTTTTGCTTTGTTTTGTATCTCTTCAGCGTTCTTTTTTTTTCTTATAAACTCGTGTTTATTCAAATATCATTCTTTACTTTTCGCAAATACCAAAACAGATTCATGTTGATAAGCAACTCATTTTGCATCTCATTTAGGATTCTTCTTATCCCATATAATAGTTCAAAGTGAGTTTTCTTCTCAAAAGATCTCATTTAGTAAGTATTGCAAATTATAGTCTTCATCTTCATCAATACTCACAAAAATCACTCCATCATCTTTGAGTAGTTTACGAGCGAGATACAGTCTGGGATACATCATCGAGAGCCAGTTGCTATGCTTACGACCCGTCGTCTCTATATCAGTCGTAATATCTCCTTCATCGTCAATCTGTCCTGTGATACGCATATAGTTACCTACTGGGTCTTTTCGTGTATCACGATAAATAAAATATTTATCCTTATTATATGGGGGGTCTATGTAGATACATTTTATGGATTCATAGTAATGTTTTTGGAGAAGTTTGAGGACTTCTAGATTATCTCATTCGATGAGCATATTGCCTGTCGTGTCTCGGTCTTTGCTCTTCTTCTGGTCAGGCCTCAGGGTGGCAGTGCTGGGCTCTCTGGCGATGAGTTTGGCTTTAGATTTACCATATCGATCCATATGATACCACTCTCCATCCACTGTCTGTCCATCCAGATAGGATTGCAGTCAGGCTATGTCTACTTTGCCTTCACTTACGAACTGGGGGAATACCTGAGCAAGCTTATTTATCTCATCATAGATTAAATCAGGAGAGTTTGTTTTGGACATAAGAAAAAAGTGATGAGCTAAACAACCATCACCAAAGAGTATAAAAAAATACCCTACTGGTGTTAGTCGCCAGACATAATATTATCGTGCAGGTTACCCAACAAAACAATTTTACCACCAATAGGGTATTGTTTGTTTTACTAGGTTTTCTGCACAACAAGAAAAACAAATGCTTTTCTTGCACGATTATTATATTATGTCTGGCACTTTCTTTATAGCAAAAGGAGAGAGTTTTTGCAAGGGAGAAAGTAATCAGCCCAAAAGAGGTTGAAAGACAAAGCGATAAGACTATTATATATACAAACTTTTATCTGATTCGTAATAATGCTGGATTGTATCAAATACATTTTACACAACAATTTCAACACTCCTCATTGGACAAAAGATGCTGTCAATATGGAAAAGCTCTACTGTGCACTATTCGATGGGAAATTCAATAAATGATCAATATATAAAGATGAAAATATGAATTTTGTGCTAAAGACCTCCTCTCTATTATTACGAT
>CAZBFX010000083.1:0-4714 GCA_964491325.1 uncultured Candidatus Peribacteria bacterium | reverse complement strand
GATGCTCTCGCTATCCTCAGAGGGATCAAAGACAGATATGAACATCATCATGCCGTCCGCATCAGCGATACTGCCGTCGTCGCAGCCGTCGATCTCAGCGTGAGATATATCCCTGATCGTAGACTCCCGGACAAAGCGATCGATCTCATGGACGAAGCATCAGCGAGTGTGAAGATGTCTCTCACCTCACTCCCGGACGATCTCGCTGATCTCCACAAGCGTCTCTCCCAGCTCCAAGTCGAGAAAGAAGCTCTCAGCATCGAGCGTAAAAATAGCCCTAAAGTACAACACGAAAAACTCGACAAAAGAATCACTGATATAGAGAAAGAGATAGCTGATCTGACCGAGAGATACAATACTGGCTACGCTGTCTGGGACAGCAAGAGATCGGGGGCCACTACGATCAATGATCTCAAAGAACAAATCCGTAGTCTCGAACATGAAGCATCACTGGCCGAGAAGAGAGGAGACTACAATACCGTCGCAGAGATCAACTATGCGAAGATCCCTCCATTACAGAAGCAAGTAGAAGAAATAGAATCGAAAGCTCTCCACAGCGAAGAGCAGAGTAGTAGTGATACTGTCACCGTGGAAGATGTCGCAGGAGTCGTCTCCAGACGAACCGGCGTCCCCGTCACCAAGCTCGTCGAATCAGATAAGAGCAAACTCAGCCATCTCGACGATGTCTTGCGTGAGAGAGTCATCGGACAAGATCCAGCTATCGATGCTGTTGCTCGTGCTATCCGTAGAGCCAGAGCAGGACTGAAAGATCCGCAGAGACCAGTATGATCATTCCTCTTCCTCGGTCCGACGGGAGTAGGAAAGACAGAATTAGCAAAAGCTCTCGCATCCCATCTCTTCAATGATGAGAAAGCGATGATCCGTATCGATATGTCCGAGTATCAAGAGAAACATAGTGGATCGAAGCTTATCGGTTCGCCTCCCGGCTATGTCGGCTATGACGAGTGAGGACAGCTGACTGAAGCGATCAGACGCAGACCATACAGCGTCATCCTTTTTGACGAAGTAGAGAAAGCACATCCTGATGTCTTCACGATACTCCTGCAAATGCTCGATGATGGTCGTATCACCGATAGCAAAGGTCGTACCGTCGATTGTAAGAATTGTATCATCATCATGACGAGCAATATCGGTAGTCATATCTTCGCCGAATGGAGAGAAAAACATAATCCTGACACAGCGAAAGATATCGAGATCGTCGATGCTCTCGATCCCATCGAAGAGAAAGAACAATTTGCCAAAGACTTCGCTAACAAACTCAAAGGCAAACAAAATCCTTCAAAAGAGAAGTCCCCCTCCGACCAACTTACAAATTCACCAAATCACCAAATCACTAATTCTGGCGAACTTTCCACCCTCCCTCCCGATCTGCAATCACAAGTCATGCAGAGTCTGCAACAATTTTTCCGTCCTGAGTTTCTCAATAGACTCGATGATATCATCGTCTTCTCATCGATCACCCACCACATGCTCGATGCCATCATCCGTATCCAGCTCAGTCAGTTTGCTCATCTCGTCCAGAGAGAGAAACATATCACACTTCGCTTCGATGACAGCATCTATGATCTCCTTCGTCAGACTGGTCGAGATCCTGCCTTCGGTGCTAGACCACTCAAGAGAGCTATCCAGCGTCAGGTCATCGATAGCTTCGCTCTCTATGTCCTCGAACATGATATCACAGAAGAGAGCAGTATCACTGGGAGAGTAGACAATGGGAAAGTAGTTTTTGAGTAGCAAGAGAAACATTCTCTCTTGTTTTCATTTATCACATTATATATAATCATTGCTGTTCAACTATTTTACTGTCTAACTGTCTGACTACTTCTATGAAAATCATCAAAATCAATCTCCTGCGAGTCATCATAGGCATCATAGCTCTTACTCTTTGACTGAGATCACTCTCATCGATGTCTCGAAGTGGTGAAGCTATCGAAAAAATCACCAAGACTACTGACGTGAAACTCAATGAATTTCTCGCACTGTATCAGAAAGGTACATTTGAAAAAATAGTCGTCAGCGATGCAACGACGATGGAGTGATATACAAATATAGGCACTGGTGATGCTATCCCGTCGATGACCTTGGGAAGCAAAGTTTCTGTCACGAATTATACCGTCTCCAAGACATCAAAACCCCTGGATAGTTCACTCGAAGATATGGGTATCTCACTGACATGATCCACCATCATTGATATCAAATATACAGAACAGTCTTTCCTGGGATGATTATTTAGCGATATATTACCATTTTTGATCATACTCGCTGTCTTTGCATTATTTATGAGATTTGGCCCTAGCAAGTGATGACTCGGAGGGATGATGCCCTTTAGTATGAATGTCGGCAAACTCGCATGAGCAAACAAAAAAGATAAAAAAGTTACCTTCGCCGATGTCATCGGTATGGAAGAAGTCAAACAAGAGCTGACCGAGATCGTCGACTTCCTCAAGAATGCAGATAAGTATCACAAACTCAATGCCAGACCTCCCAAAGGAGTCCTCCTCTATGGGCAACCATGAGTCGGGAAAACACTCCTTGCCAAGGCAGTCGCTGGTGAAGCAGATGTACCATTCTTCTCGGTCAGTGGATCAGAGTTTATGGAGATGCTCGTCGGTATGGGAGCATCGAAAGTGAGACAACTCTTCGCCAAAGCTCGTGATGCAGGCAAAGCGATCATCTTCATCGACGAGATCGATGCCATAGGGAAGAAGAGAGGAAACGGTATGTCTGGCTGACATCAAGAACAAGAACAGACACTCAATCAGATCCTCACCGAGATGGACGGCTTCGATACCACGACGAACATCATCGTCCTCGCATCGACCAATAGACCTGACACACTCGATCCAGCCTTACTCAGATCAGGAAGATTTGATCGCAAAGTCCTCGTCAATATCCCATCCAAAGAAGAGAGAAAACTCATCTTCGAGTTCTATCTCAGCAAGAAGAAAATGGATAAAAATCTCAATATCGATAGTATCGTCAATAGATCCAGCGGTATGGCTGGTGCTGAGATCGAGAATATCGTGAACGAAGCAGCTCTCAAAGTCGCTCGTGAAGATCGCAAGAAGATCACCAATGATGATCTCAACTATGCGATCGAGAAAGTCGTCATGGGACCAGAACGCAAGACCAAAGTCATCACCGAAGAGAAGCGTAAACTCGTCGCCTATCACGAGCTGGGCCACGCAGTGACATCCTACTATCTCGACTATGCAGACAAACTCGAGAGGATCACTATCGTCCCGAGAGGGGAGTCTCTGGGTGCGACATGGTATAGTCCCGAAGAAGATCACAATCTCGTCTCCAAAGCACAATTTCTCGATAAACTCGTCAGTATATTATGATGAAGAGCGGCAGAGGAGGTATTCCTCGGAGCAGAACATATCACCACTGGTGCGGGTAATGACTTCGAGAGAGCGACCAGAATCGCTGCCGATATGGTACTCACCTACGGTATGGATGAGGAACTGGGCCCCATTTGTTATAGCAAAAACAATGAAGAGAACAATAGCTTCTATCGCCGATATAGTGATCAGACGACACAGATCGCTGATACGAAGATCAAAGCTCTCCTTACGCATGCATACAGTCAGGCCAAGAAGATTCTTTCTGACCATAGAGCACAAGTTGAGTCGATTGTCAGCGTCCTGCTGGATAAAGAATATCTCAGCAGAGAAGAATTTGAAGAGTTGATGAAGTAATACCATATCATATTTTATATATATGTCATCTCTATCCCACTCGTATCAGTGGGATTTTTTGATTTTGTCGATAGAAAAAAGATACTTTCAGTAGTATTTTTTTAGCCGTTGTTATAATCCATCGTATGACGAAAAAAGACTTTTTGCTCTGAGTATTAGCAAAGATGCAACATCCCGAAGATCCTACGAATGATATTTTCTTGGGACTACATGTTCTTCTCCAAGAAGACGACATCTCTGATACTATCATCGATAGTGTGCAGTCTATCATGGCAATGGCGATGAAAGTAGCCCAAGAGGAGTCCTACAAACAGAAACTCCAACAATGAATCGAACTCATCAATCAGATGAAAGATACTGAAAGTAAGGAGACACAAGAAGTCGATAATAATCTTACTACAATACTTGAAAATCTTTAATATATTTTTCTTTATATTTTTTTCTTTTCTATCATGGCAAAACCCACAGAATTTCAAGACAGAGTAAACGCTCTTCAAGACAACGATAACGACACCAAACTCAATACGGAGCTAAAGAGCTTCTTCGAAAATGCAGCAAATCGTAAATTGATGCGAGCATCAAGCGAAACATCTACCGTATCGAGAGAGCATGCAGCTGCAGTTGCCAAAGAGATGCAATTATTAAAGGATACTAAAAAGAATGCACTCAAAGATGCTGTCGCTAGTATCATGAATACACTGGCTGCTACTATAGATGTTGATGGAGACTGAAGAACAGAAACAGTCCAATGTGCAGATATTCTCGCAAGAGATCGAGCATGGGCAAGTAGTAAAAATGTAGCAGAGCTCAAACAAGCTGCCGCACTTGTCTCACTGCATTATATGATAATGACAGGTAAACCATTACTCTATGGTACAGAAGCACAAGAATATGCGAAGCAGTTCTGTAGTACTACTCCTGATGCTGATAAACCTAGTGATAAACCTAGTGATAAACCTAGTGATAAACCTAGTGATAAACCTAGTGATAAA
>CAZBFX010000082.1:0-4720 GCA_964491325.1 uncultured Candidatus Peribacteria bacterium | reverse complement strand
CGATGATCTGTGAGACGACAGTCGATGTCTCTCCGAAGCTATAGTGTTGTTGATTTTCCATGATAATAGGTATGTAAAATAAGAGGTATGGTAGTTCGTAGTTGTTAGTTCCTAGGATCTAGCCACTACGAACGAGGAACATTAATGTACTTGCATCACTTCTTTCTTTTCCATATAGTCAGTATAGTCATTTTATCATTTTTGTCAAAAAATGAAGCATTTCTTCTCTCTACTTTTTGTTGCTATTTTCTGCTTTTTGTTGCCTGTATGAGCTTTGGCGGAGATGGTGGATGGGATAAGTATAGAATCACAGCTTTGGTCGCAGATCCAGAAAGAGAGCAATCCTCGTGAGTCTCTCGTCGGTCGATACTATGCTGTGGATGATATGTATCGTACGATGCTCAGTCAGACAGGTACTGTGCCATCCAATACGAGCATCATCAGGACCAAACAGCTCAGAGACGCTCTCAGACTGAGAGTCGATCAGCAAAAAGAATCAATCAAACCATATAGCCGTATGTCAGGATTTCTCGCTGAGTATCGAAGCGGTGTATTGACATCATGATCAGCTCTCGATAAACCATGTCCCCAGATGTATCAGTTGGCTGATGATCGATCCTATGCTCTCGATATCCCTACTTCCCTCACATTGGCTACCTGGCTGATGGAGTCAGGCTGTGGTCGATATCGTCCCGGTAATGGCGATGGGATTTTTCAGATCGTCTCACAGGACTATGGGACAGGCGTGATGACGACAGGACTCTTTATCGTGAATATCTATGACTTCCATGCTCTGAGTAGCAATAAACGAAAACGATGACAAAAGATCATAGGCTGACAGCCGATCACTATGAGCTATAGCGATCGAGATTATGAGACGATAGTCCGTCATGGCTCTCTCTACAACGGTCTCTCATGATCATGGAGACAAGGTATCATCCAGCCATGAGCACCGAGTTATGTCTTTGGGAAGCTCAATAACAGCTACTCGTGAGCGAAGAAGGACTGACTTCTCGTGAGGATGATGAAAGTCATGCAATATGAGCTAGGACAGAAGAAATAAAAAAAAGACTCCTGAGTTATCAGGAGTCTTTTTCTATAGCTTACTTTTGTGTGATAGGATCATTGGCTGTCACTAGTTGCTCGTTGGCACTAGGTCTAGGACCTACTCTCACCGGATAGTCATCGGGTACATGATATCACTTGATCTGTGTCAGACAGTTACGGACATTATTTTGCCAGTTATATTTCGATGTCGCATAGTTTTTGCCATCAGGATTACCATAACCGTTGTAGTCCAGGATGATGTTGTATTGTCCGAGATAGGCGTTATTGAGTGTCGTATAGATGAGTCTCGCTCCTATAAATGGTGCAGCATAGCTAACTCTATCACCTCTATCATTATTACCGACATTACCGATGTTGTTGGAGGTGCTGAGATGGTTACCCAGTGTCGACTCAGCGAATGCGATACAGATACCTAGATCGGTGTCGATATTGGTTCATTCAGATGCTTTGACCCATAGTGCTTCTTGATTGTAAGGAACTTTTGCATAGGTATTGAGGAAGTTTTGTCTCCTCTCTGCGATAGAATTACCAGCAAATGGCTTGACGGTATATCCATCTCTCGGGAGGTTATACTTCGATTGGAGATATTCGAACTGATAAGATGAAGGAAGATTCGACCTGTCTTGGATCACTGAGAGATCAAGATATGCCAGAGGATCAACAAATGTAGCATCTTTGAGTATAAGGAGTGTCAGATTCGGGCCTCATGATGCAAATCATGCTCCTTTGGTGCCAGGTTCACCTCCACTATAGCCGATAAACTGACCTCTCCTGACGATATCTCATTCTTTGATAGCGATAGTGTTCGGATAGAGATAGAATATGATCGCTCATGATTTATCGATGATGGCTATCCAGCTGATACCGATACCATCTTTATTTTTGATCTCATAGACGAGTCATTCGTTCATAGCATAGAGCGGTGTTCACTGTGGGACGGCTATTTCTATGCCAGGATATGATGTCTTGAAGTCTTTTTCATTGTTTGGATCATTGAAGTACTTATTGATACTGACGATGGGATATGCCGGTCGTGAGAGAGGAGCTGCTTTTTCATCTCTCGTAGCAAATGCTTCTGTATTGGCAAGTTCTTCTAATTTCTTCGCTACATCAAATGATGTATTATCGTATGATGCTTGTGCAATCTGTTCAGCTATAGATTTGATAGATGCCAATAGTTCTGGTTTCGTATCAAACAGTCATGGGAACTCGAGTGATATCGCTTGTGTATTACCCTCGTTAGCAAAGAACTTGAGATAATTTGTGAGAAAGTCTTTCTGCTCTTCGAGATTTGAGAGACGGTCATTATAGTCATCGATCAAACGACGCAGTGTGACTCTCGTTGTATTTGATTGTTTGATACGGGTGATGACTTTCTTTTCTTCTTCTTTAAGTTTGTCTGCGAGAGTGTTCATATTATTCATGACACTTTCTACCATAGCGGTGTTTGCAAGTTGTTCGGATATATTAGCATTATCATCAGACTTGAGAAAAAGCTTTATATCATCGATATGTTGTCCATCGTTGCTATAATATTCATTACTTGTCTTATAGATAAATTCAGTAAAGCGTTGCATATAGTCATTGGTTTGGTCGAAGTCTTTCCTGATGTCTTTGATCGCATCAGCATCACTGAGGAGTGATGATTGGAAATAGAGTATTTTCTTCAATGAACCCGCCAACTTGTTTGTTGTGGTATTGATACTTGCCATGATATCGATGACTTCTTTTCTTGTTTTACTATATTTTTCATTACTAATGCCGTACTTGGCATCCAATGCATGTATCTGTTTCTCGAGATCATCCAATCATTGCGTCAGGTTTTTTACTTTTTGTGTCGCTTGATCGAGAGGAAAAGATTGCGTATCGCCAGTATCATAATAGATCGTGGTAAGCGATTCTTGGATCTGTTCTGTCTCTGTAGGATCAGTCAAGAAGATAGTCGTCTGACGAGGAGAGTCTATCTGGCCTGTTGTCTGTCCGTAGGAGAGTCATCCCATCGAAGCGATAAGCATGATACAGATCATCAAAGTGGCAGTGGAGCGTAACATGAGATAGTTATAAGGTTATAAAGTTATAAGGTTTGTAAAGTTATCGGATATTGTGAATTACTTAACGAGTTCGCCGATAATCATAATTCTCTGTGTATCTGATCAAATCGGGTAACATCATAAGAGTGTCATATATTCACCATCAGTATATTTCTTGTATTCTTGATCGACTTTATTGGGTGATACGATCTTTTTGGCAATAACTTTGTAGTGGTATATCTTGCCATCGGAGACGACTTCGATGATATCATCATTTTCCAACTTGGGAAGTCCAGAGAATATCGTCGCATAGGGGTTACTCTTCCATGACTCATAACTGGTATGTCCGAAGACGAGCATATTGCCTCTTTGACCAGCATCAGGAGTCGTCGGGTATTGCACGACGCCATGATAGAGATCTTTATCGAAGTCTTCTTTGGTGAGGTCGTTGACAGCTTTCCTGGCTGATGACTGGATAAGCGGTGCATCGATAGCGAGACGAGATATCATGATTCTGTCGGTAGGAGGGAGCATATTAAACTGCATGCTATAGTTACCGAGTCACTTCTTCAAACTACTACCGATAATCGCATCACTGGAGAAGTCATCTGTCTGTACGAGATTCATGGCTTCTAAGCTTGTACTCATTTGCTCTATGGCTATCTTGTTCTGTAGATAGTCTTGATCGATGATGCTTTCTTTGATTGGTGTATGGTGTTGTAGAGAACTCAGCGATATGTCATTTGTTTGCCCAGCACTCACGTCATCCATACGCACACCTGTCGATTGGAGGATAGTCTGGACTGCTTCTGCATAGAGCTGTGCATTAGTGACGAGACTATTGACGACAAAGACTGCGATACAGATACTGGCTACTATTTTTATCTCACGACGAAAAGTAGTAAACCATGAATGTTTTTGTTGCTGATGGTGCTGTAGTTGATCAAGAGTAGTGAACATAACAGTTATAAAGTTCGTAAGGTTATAAAGTTTATAATGCTCTTTTCTGCTATAGAGATTATACATGTGTAGCTTTATTACACAAAAAAAGCCCCTTCTCACCATTTGCATGTATTGACTTATAATCATAGTATGTGGTGATAGTGCTTTCTGCTAACTTTTATATAGCAGAATCTCTTGCAGAGAGGAGGAGAAGTATGTATAAAAGTATGTTTTTACTAGTAGATTCTGGGCACTATGATCAATCCGAAGTACCTCTCCGATATACAGAAATTCCCTGGACAACTCTCGCATCACTATGATGTGAGAGTAATAAAAAAGTACGATCGCATCATCGTCTGTGGGATGGGTGGTAGTGCTCTCTATGTCCCTCTCGTGCAGGATCTCCTGGTCGCATGAGCGATAGATTGCCGTCTCGATGTCGCATCGAGCTATCGGATTCCTCCGTGCGATAGGGCTACTACATTGATCATCTGTGCTTCACATTCGGGCAATACCGAAGAGACGCTGAGTTGTTTTGCACAAGCGGTGAGAGATTGCTATGATATGGTTGTCTTTGCAAGTGGAGGAAAACTCCTTGCATGAGCTCAAGAGCATAATCTTCCCTTCTACCAAATACCTACATGATTGCAGCCAAGATTGTCGACGGGATATTTCCTCAT
>CAZBFX010000081.1:0-4805 GCA_964491325.1 uncultured Candidatus Peribacteria bacterium | reverse complement strand
TCGATCTCCTCGATCTTGCACACGAACATAGTCAGATTATTATCTTTGGCCATAGCGACTGCGGTGAGATCCATGATACGGAGATTATCTTCGATCACCTTCTGATGAGCGATCGTCGGATATTTGCGAGCATCGGGATTCGTCTTCGGATCGCTATCATAGATCCCATCGACCTTCGTCGCTTTGATGACCATATCACAATCCATCTCGAGAGCCCTCTGCACCGCTCCCGTATCCGTCGAGAAGTAGGGATTACCCGTCCCAGCGACACAGATCACGACCCTCCCCTGCTCGAAGTGATGCAACGCTGCACTACGACGGAAGAAATCACAGACTCTGGGTATCTCTACCGCCGACAAGACGATCGCTGGAGCACCATTCTGGATGATAAAGTCCGCCATCGCTAGTCCATTCATGATCGTCCCGACCATACCCATCAGATCACCTGTCGCTCTCGTGATACCGATCGACATCCCTTGGACTCATCTATAGAGATTTCCTCATCCGACGACGATACCCACTTCGATACCCTGCTGGGTGAGTGAGACGATCTTCTTCGCCAGCATATCCATAAAGTCTGGATCATAGTTGGCAGCAGACTGAGCTTTGATAGCTTCACCCGAGAGTTTAAGAAGGATACGACGTTTCATCATTATACAAAAAAGTAAAAAAATCGGACACAGTGGATGAATATATTAGTCTATCTATACCGATACGGATGAATTTTGCAATGTCTTTTCGAGCGAAGAAAAAGAGCAGCGTTGGGCTGCTAAAAACCTTATTTATTAGATTGTTAATTATTTACTTCTAAATAATCTACCAAGGAATCATGGTTTTTCAGACGGTTCTACAAGTTTTTTTTCTTCAGACTTTGGTGTATTGAATGCTTTTAGTAAAGCTTCCCTTGTTCCCTTTTGTATATCTCGTTCACTTTTAAGTGTTCAATCTTTAAGTTTTTCTATAGTAGTCTGAAAGTATTCTTCTTTTGGTCTCAGGCTTCATTCATATCGTTCTCAAGCAGATACATGATTTATACCAAATTTTTGAGATTGTTCTCTTAATCATGATATACTCACCACTGGGACGCCAGGATTATGTAATAGTACCGAAGCCAATAATGAACTTGTATCCTCGAGCGATCTTTGAGTACTTGGGATGGTATCTGGTAACTTTCCATCTCGTAACATTAATGTATAATAATCTGGATCTAATATATTTTTCATCTCTGATTGCAATTCTTCTAATGTCATTACAATCTTAATGTTTTCTTCCTTCCATCATGCACGAATTAAATCTTCTTCAAATGCATTTGCAATAATTCGCTCATCCTTAACAATAAGGACTCTTTTATTCTCTCAATTTTGATTACTATCTTCCATACTATTTAAGAATAAACTAAATGCGTTGATGAACGATTGACGGCATTATAATGATAATCTTTCAAAAAGCAAATATTTCTCACTCTTGTCAACAATAGTTTTCCACATTCTTTTGACATTCAGTCCACAATTGTGTATACAGTACCCCATGGGTCACAAACAACATATCCCTATCATGGTGGGTGAAATACTATCGCATATCCCTCATGAAGCGAAGATTATCGTCGATGGGACCTTTGGTCATGGCTGACATACGGCAGCATTCGTCCAACGAATGACAGAGAGGCAAACAGCTCATGGATCAGTGTATGCATTCGATATCGATCCTCAGGTCGTCGACCATGGGAAAGCCTATGTCGATGGACTGCTCTGATGATCGACTATCAAACCTTCTATCATACAGGACTCCTACACAAACATACTCTCGCATCTCCCTGCCGGTCAGAAAGCAGACTTTGTACTGCTTGATCTGGGGATAAATCGAGAGCATGTCACGGATGGATCTCGTGGATTTAGCTTCCAGAGCGATGGACCACTGGATATGAGATTTGATACGACGACGGGTAAGACTGCCTACGAGATCATCAAACAAGCATCGATCGCCGATATGGTCAAGCGATTCACCACCTATGGTGATATGAGCGAGCACAGAGCGACGACGATAGCTACCTGTATCTCGAGCCATAAAGCCGATGAACGCCTCCGTACGACACGCTGACTCCTGGATATCTTGAAGGATGTCCGTCTCCATAAGAATGAACGAGCTCCACTCTTCCAATGTATCAGGATCGCCGTCAATCACGAATTTGACAATATTAATCAGTTTATCACTAATCTCTCCGCTCTTCTCTCTCCCTGAGGCAGATGTGCTATCATCACATTTCACAGTATCGAAGATAGAATCATCAAATATGCCTTTCAGACACTTGTCGCATCCGGAGAGTTTGTGCTCATCAACAAGAAAGTCATCATCCCTCACTATACCGAAGTTCAGAGAAACAAAGCATCCAGATCGGCAAAACTCAGAATCATTGAATATACGTGAAACATGAAAAGGTAAATTATACTGATATTCGTCATTGCGAGGGAGCGATAGCGGACGAAGCAATCCATAGTCAAATAGATTGCTTCGTACCTCGCAATGACGCAAATGTATAGATACAGCAATAAAAAATTGAATTGTGAATTTTACTCCCCATTGCACTAGATGAACTGCGTCTTCGCATATACCAACGAAAGAAAAGAGATAACTCCTCCGTGGTACAAGAAATACTTCTCTGCTCTCGTCTCAGGAGATATTTTGAAGATATCGTGACTGATAGTATGGTTTGTTGCTAATGTAGGTATTTATGTTATCTCGACGACGATTGCGTCGACTGAGTGATATTTTTATAGTCAAGCAAGTAAAGCTGAAGAAAAAGCGAAGTTTACCAACAATATCGCTACATTTAGTGTCCTGACACAGCAAAGCAATATACGAAACTGACTAAACGATACACTAAGTAATGGCTCAGATAATGTGATAGAGATACAAGTCAACAATTACTAAAGCTAGTTCTGATAATACTTCTCCCACATAAATACATATCTCATAATAGATTACAAAGAAGGCAAGTATTAATGATGCGTCGATGCGTCTTTTTTTGTTTCAAAAAAGAGAAACCGTATGATTAATGTACTACTGTTGCTCAACTAAGGCTCCACCACACAGAACCTTTGTCCATGGGTAATGGTATAGCAGGTATTCCTGCGAACCATACGGAGGAGAATTACCAAGCTATCCCCGTATACAATACGAATCAGTGATGTTGGATGTTATAACTCCCCGACTCATTGTATTCACATGGACACGGGATGTATGCATCTGCGTGTCTTCTTTTTTTGTATTGCAAAATGAAGGGCAGATAGATAGCATGAGACATGTATCCTTTATCGTCTCATCGCCTCTCGTCATGTCCCTCGAAAACAGTTCTCATGATATGAAAACACATACACGTGTCATCAAGTTTATCATCTATGTCGCCATCGGTCGATGACTCAAGATATGTGTCATCGGTATAGCATTGGCCAATACTCCATGATGATCTATCACTGTTCATGACATGATCAGCGATCTCGTCGACCAGAGATCATCCTCACTTCTCCCATCATATGAATATATCACTATCTACACAAGCAATATCTCAGGCGGGACAGATGATTATAGACTGATACAGAAGGCAGTATTTCTCGGTATCATCGCAAATAAGACACAATCTCTCAATCTCGCAAGGACAGTCTCTCGATGATATGCTCGTCGTCTCCTCCATCCTACTATCGTAGTCTCGATCCCTCGTACTACCCCCTCATACCAGAAAATAAGTCCTACCGAACGACAAACACTGCTCCAGACCATCAGCACTCATGATCGTGATACTAGCACTATCGATGTCAGTAGTATACACAACACTCTCACCACACCAGGAAAATCGACACTCAATCCTATATTTGCCGATGTCTATGACAAACTCAAACATGAATTTCTCGGTTCGGGCACTACAGTCCCTACGGATGACATCCTCATCCAATGAGCAATCAAAGGTATGACCGATGCGGTAGGAGATGTACACAGTATATATCTTGTCCCTACAGCGTCAAAGAACTTTTCTGACAGTATCCAAGGTGAATTCTTCGGGATAGGTGCATATATCAATATCAAAGAACCAGGTGTATTACTCATATCATCTACTGTAGATGGTTCTCCTGCTGCCAAAGCTGGTATCAAAGCATGAGATCACATCACTGCTATCGATGACTATAGTATCACTAAAGATAGCGATCCAGACGAAGCCATCACGAAGATCAAATGACCTAAAGGTAGCTCTGTCACACTCACCATACGCAGATGAGATGAAGACAAAACGATCACTATCGTCAGAGATAAAATTTCTATAAAACCCCTCACCACCACAGAGATAGACAGCAACACCATTCTGATCCATATCAGTAGTTTCTCGTTTGGCGTGGATACGCTTCGATCACAGACTATGAAGGATATAGCGACGATGTGATACCAGAAAGTCATCATCGATCTGAGATATAACCCTGGTGGCAGTCTCGATGATGTCGCACATATGCTGGATTATGTCGTACCAAAGGGCGAAGCGACAGTAATCATCCGCTCTCGTGATGGCAAAGAAGTCTATAGATCCAACGGTACCGATCCTCGTACATCACTGAGCGGCAAGAAAGTCATCGTCCTGATCAATAAAGACTCCGCATCAGCCAGTGAGATATTAGCAGGAGTGATCCGCGATTATCTCCCTAGTGCACAGATCGTCGGTGAGACGAGTTATGGCAAGTGATCGGTTCAGTCACTGTGGGACTATAGCGATGGCAGTAGTTTGAAACTTACGACTGCGAAGTGGTATACAGGCAAGTCAGACA
>CAZBFX010000080.1:0-4806 GCA_964491325.1 uncultured Candidatus Peribacteria bacterium | reverse complement strand
TTCGAGATCAGGAGTAATCGTTCGATCGATAAGCATCGTGATACCTTGCTCGACGCCGATATCGTCAAATTGATCTTTTTTGATGTAACTGATCTCATAGCTTCCTGGTGGGAGGATATATGCACCGACGGTGACACTGCCATCAGGATTGGCAATGAAGTCTCCTGACTTTGCGAGAGCGAATATCTCTTTGGTTGCATCAGCGAAGAGCGATCCGACAATCTTCCCATCAGGCTTACAGATCTTCATGACACGATCATTGATCCCACCATCACAGATCACCTGTTTGATATTCAGCTCATCAGCGATGATATCGAGATAGTATTGATCGAGCAGGACACCAAGCGTCAGGGATTGCAAGGGTTGTCTGACTCTGATATTCTTCTTCGATCTCGCAGCGAGTCACATGCGAACGATCTGTTGTGCATATCACATATCTGTTGATAATTGCGAATTATGAATTGTGAATTGTGAATTTGTGTCTGAAGGGAAATTTTGTAAGTGGACAGAATTAGCTATATCATCACCCGTCAATGCTCTCCATATATACTCACTGATAAATGGCATAAATGGTGAAATTACCAATGAGAAATTAACCAACACTGTATAGAGTGTATTGTATGCATGATTTTTATCTTCATCGCTTTCGGATTTCCAGAAACGACGACGAGAACGACGGATATATCGATTGGTAAGATTTTCCAAAAAATCTGCTATCTGACGAGAAGCGTGAGTGATATCATAGTGACTCAAGTCATGATCGATAGCCTCTGTCACTCTTTGCAATTCTCCCAAAATCCATGTATCAAGACGATTGGAACTCGTCATATTATCTTCACTATTTTCTTTCTTCCATCCATCTATATTCGCATAAGTAGTGAAGAATGAGAACGCATTCCAGAGAGGAAGGATATTTTGTTTCAATGCTTCGAGGATCAGATCTTCGGAGAAGCTCATATCTCATCCATTGAAGAGAGGAGTCGTAAGGATAGACATACGAACAGCATCTCATCCATATTGAGCGAATGTCGGCTTCGGATCAGGGAAATTTCCTAGACTCTTCGACATCTTGCGACCATCATTACCAGCGACGACTCCATGACAGATCACATTCGTAAATGCAGGCTTATCAAACAGGGCCACACCCAGCACATGCATGACATAAAACCATGCTCTGATCTGTCCCGTATACTCGACGATATAATCAGCAGGGAACGACTTCTCAAATTTCTCTTTATTTTCAAACGGATAATGTACCTGAGCATAGGGCATCGATGCAGACTCTACTCGACAGTCCAACACTTCACTCACCCTCTCATATCTCAAACCATCTTTCTCAAACCAGACATCATCGATATAGGGACGATGCAGATCGAGCTCAGCATTACGGGTAGTATTTCGGTACACTACTTTGCCATCAATTTCTTTTTTCTCAATATTCTTACTCCCATTCTTCGACAACTGAAATAACTCCTCACGAGATCAGAGAACCATCATATCTTTCCCATCCAGAGATTTATAAATCGGCATCGGCGTCCCTCGATATCTCGTCCTCGAGATACATCGATCAGGAGCAGATTCGAGAGATTTGAGGAAGCGACCGTGTTTATTATGATCGGGATATCGGTTGATGTCTTCGTTTTTTTCGATACATTTCTCTTTGAGTGATTTTCCACCCAAGAAATCATGCTGACCATTGAGATCGATAAACCAACTATCTTGAGCTTTGTAGACGAGTGGTGTTCACGACCTCGGACAGAATGCCACACGGTGCGTAATCGATGCTTTCGCAAACAATCTCCCCATCGTATGAAGCTCTTGCATCACGACAGGATTCGCATCACGATAAAACATAGAACTCTTATCTCCCATGATCGATGTATAATGTCCACTACTATCCATACCTTCCGTGATAGTCAGACCTTCTTTCTTCGCTAACTGGAAATCCGCTTCACCAAACTCAGGAGCTTCATGGGCGATACCTGTACCATCCGTATCCGTGACGAAATCGGCATGATAGATATGATGGTCTTTCTCGTTGGCAGTCTTGCCATAGAGATAGTCAAATGGTGGCGTATAGGAGAGTCAGAGAAGTACCTCTCCGAGAAACTCATCGACGATAGTATAGTCTTTACCAGCAAAGACGGCCTCCAGACGATTTTTCGCCACGATATAGATCGCCTCATTGTAGTTGACACTAACATAAGCGATATCTTTATTGACAGCTAAGGCAATATTTAACGGTATCGTCCAGGGTGTCGTCGTCCAGGCTAATATCTGTCTCTTATCTTCCAAAACGAAAGCGACTGTGATCGCTGGATCATTCACCTCCTCATAGGTATCATCCATCGCCACCTCGAAATTGGATATCGGCGTCTCGAGCTTCGTCGAATAGAGCGACACACGTTTCCCTTTGTAGATGAGTCATTTGTCTCGAAGTGTCTTGAAGACTCGTCGCACTGACTCCATATAGTCATTATCCATCGTCTTGTAGCTATGATCGAAGTCTACTCGACGACCAAACTGCTCGATATACCGCTTCCACTCTTCCGACGTACTACGAGTATAGTCATAACATCACTGGATAAATGTCTCGATCCCGACTTTTTCGATATCGAGATTAGACTCCAGTCAGAGTTTCTTTTGGACTTTCTGTTCGATAGGGATACCATGACAGTCCCATCATCGTACACGATCGACCTGTTTGCCCTTCATCGTCTGATAACGAGGGATCACGTCTTTGGCGACACTCGATGCGAGATGACCGTAGTGAGGAAGTCCCGTGATAAAGGGCGGTCCATCGTAGAAACGATACTGCTCAGCTCATTCTCTCTGGGAGATAGATTTCTCAAAGATATGGTTGTCTGACCGATAGCTATGGACGGATTGTCGGATGAGGTTGAAATCTGGCTTGGATGACTGTGGAGCGAATGACATAGAAGTCGATAGAAATCGTAAAAAATCAATAGAACAGTATAGTTATTCTCTGATTAAATAAAAAGTAGAAAAATGAAAAAAGACTTGACTTTATATACATATATTAGTATAGATACATAGTTATTTTATTTTCTTATTATATAGAGCTATGATTGATAATTCTATTAATACACAATGAAATGTAGTTTTTGTATCTTATGAAGATGTAGTAAATTATCTAAACCAAGTTGCAAGTGATTACTCATCGAACCTATTTACGATAAAAGAGAAAAGATCTATTAATACTGCCGCTTGAAATCCACTACCAGACGGGAAATGAGGTTTTCTAAAAGGAGATAAAAGAATACCTGGGAGTACAGAGCTTGAAAACTTATTAGGAGATGAACGAGAATATATTACACGAATAGAGCCTGAAACAAATAAAGTTGTCAATGTCACTGACGCGGAGTGAAAATTTATGGCTAAACCTATAGAGCCAAATTTTGACGATGTACAAAAAGCAAAAAAATTCAATTTAATAAAGGTCATTAATAATTACACTCTTATTCAAAAAATAAATCTATTAACAAACATTGATCAATCTGAGCCAGAAATATGAACTTTTGAGATGAAAGAAAAACCATTTGTTCTTCGCCGAGTACTATCCTCAACTATAGAATCTTTAATAAAAAGATTATGAGGAGGAGAAAAAAATCATTCCCGTGCAGAAGATCTAGCCAAGGAGCTATCATCAGATTCACTAAAGGTATTAAAAAATTTAATGAAGAAAGAGGCAATCAGAGCAAATTATATAGATCATAGATGAAGTGAAGGTAAAGATGAGTATGATGAAGTTTTAGAAGTAGTAGAAAGAGCTCTAATTCCTGAGACTATTCAATGAACAGTAGCCGATTCTCTTGCTAATGCTTTACAAAAAGATCAAGAATAGATAATAATACCAATATAGTATAATATTAATTGATAGTAATTATTCTGCATTGCATTCATACCACCCTTTCACTATAAAGACTAGAGCATCTGCTTTAGTCTTTTTTTAAAAAAGTAATGAATAGTACAGTAAAAAATCTTTGCTTTGTATGCTCCTTCTGTCTTTTGTGCATCACTATGGCAGGTTGTCAGTCACAGACGGATCAGTTTCTCGCAGAGATAGAACAAGATATCGCTGAGCAACAGGCGATGCTGGAGACGACATCATGAGAGACTGATAGCAGTACTTCTCGTGCTGAACAACTCCTCATCGGCGAAGACACAAACAATGATACCACGAACGATCAGAGATGAAGCTATACTGACTACACGAACACAGCCTATAACGATGCTCGTAGTGCAGGCAAGCAGATTATATTATTCTTCCATGCGTCATCCTCATCCATCGCTGTCGCACTCGATCAGTCTATTAATGCGAACCCATCTCGCATACCAGCAAATGTGAATATCTTCAAGATAGACTACGATACAGCATCTGAGATCAAAAAACAATATAGCGTCACTGAGCCGAGCACTATCATCGTCTTCGACACAAACGGAGAGATCAAGCATCAAGTCGCAGGTGGTATTTACAAGATCGAATCATTGCTTAACTATCTCTAGTCCTCACCCCTTACCCCTCTCCCTACGGGTAGAGGAGATCTCCTCCAAGGGAATGCCATGTGGTCATCCCTCACCCTGACGACTGATAAGGAGAAAGGGGAGGGAATGAGGGTGAGGAAAATTTTATTACCATTTATAATTGCTATGAAACTCCTCACCTACCTCCAACAAACATATGGTCTCTCTCGTAGAACCATCACTCAAGCGATCAAAGATGGCATGGTACATATCAATGAAAATAAAGTAGAATGATTTACGGTCGATCTCAACGAAGGTGAT
>CAZBFX010000079.1:0-4882 GCA_964491325.1 uncultured Candidatus Peribacteria bacterium | reverse complement strand
GAAACGATGCAAAATCTGTATAAAACGATTCATAATCTTTGCCACACTGATACATAATACCTTTGATCGTCTCACTCATGTCATGCGAGAAGAAGATATATTGTTTGATAGCATCACAGAAATTGGTATGTGATGCTGTCGAGACGAGAGATGATGCGATAGTATCCAGTCAGACGATATCACGAGAGAGATCGTACACAGGGAGCACATCTGTCATGACAGCCAATGCTTGTTGACAAAAATGATCAGTCACTTTGGGCGTCATAATACATGATATACCAAAGTAATCAATAAGTGAATTACCAAAATCTAAAAGTTCTTGTACATGAGCTCATGACAAAGAAACGGCAGGATAGATCATAATAGTATTCTGAATATAGTTAGCGAGATCATCGCTACGATACGATGTACCGGTAAACATATCCAGTGACGGCAACAGAGCCGAAAGTTCTATTGTACTTACTCTTGGCAATACAAGACCCTTATAGGTGATCAGATTATTAGTCGTCTGGATAGCATTTCCCGTGAAAGAGAGATGTCATTGCTTGATAAATACATGCATATCTTCATATGTCGCATATTCATCGAGTGTCTTCTGTATCGATGCCAGTATAGTCTTTTCTTGCAGAATCGAATCATCGCTTCTCATAAAGATGTTTTGTTGCGACGCATGACTAAAAAGCATATATCCTATCCCGACAGCTATCGCTACCATACACAGTACTGATCCTAGACCAAAAAAAAGTGTATGTACAAGAGAGTAAGTACGGATAACTTGTTCTATTTTTTCATCAGTAAATGGGTGGACAGTCATAAGCACATATCGAGAGACAAAATACCTCTATAGTATAATCATATAGGCAACAAAGCATAGTATAGACAGGAGACAGGAACGATATAGAGATGACTCTTATATATAATATGATATAGTCATTTATTTCTCCACGAGATGATAAAAAAAATCCCCGATAAGCAAACTGTTATCGAGGATTTCTAGTAACAATATAAGAAAATTAGCAATTACCGTATCCATAATTATTATTTGTGAATTTCTGTGCAGAGAAAAGCTCATCAGTAGTAGCATATCTTGCAGAATCAGGTCATTTGTTAGGTTTCATAGTATCAGGAGAAATTGTATCTATACCATAATTTCGATCCCTTTTGATATAAAGATCTTTGTATGCAACGAGATTATCTCCATCATAATTCTTACCATCAACACAAATTGTCTGCTTGACAATCTTTGCATGTTCTTTTGCATCATCGATATCCAAAGAATCTGCATAGACAAATGTTTGTTTGACATATGTAGTCAATGTCGGATTGATAAGTGCACTACCATCGAACATACCTTTCGTAAATGTTCCAACTTCTTTCGTATCAACCAAAACTGTATACTCAGCAGATCCGAATGGAAGTTTTATCTTTTCGTATGATCCTGCTGCGAGGTTGTAGTCAGTATCGTTAATATTCACGACGATATCTTTGTCTGTAGGATTGTCGAGGAGGATAGATCCCATAGTAGCAGAATAAAATCGGACACCAGCGACGATCAAAACGATCACTCCAGCAGCAATACCAGCTCGGAGTCAGCCTTTTACATTCATTTGGGTTGAATTTGCCATAAGAAAAAAGAAAAAAGATAAAAGATGTTGTTATCATACATATTCTATAAAGTAATTACAAGAGCATATATGATTATTGACGGCAACCATACACATATCCAACGATCTTAGCTCCATCACGAAGTGCTATCTCCTCGACAGTAAAGAAGTTATACTCCAATGCCTCACGGATATGATCGTAGCTATGCACAGACTGCTCTATCTTGTACTGCGTATCAGCATGGCCGAAGATAAATTCACGTCTCTGATGAAAATAGGAAAATACAAAGATACCATCCTGACGCATGACACGATACGCCTCAGCGAAAAAGTCTTGCAAATCAGTGACGTATTCGAGTGTAAAGAAGGAAAGCAAGACATCATAAGAACTATCGAGCAGTGGTCGTCTCTCATTCATATCTCATTCTATCTTGATCACATTCGACGCCTTGAATTGGGCCAGCATTGCTGGAGAGAGATCGAAGGCAGTATAGCTCTTGCATGGACGATGTTTGAAATATTCGTATGTTCTACCATCCCCTGCTCCGATATCGAGGATATCACAATCAGCCATATCTCTCGGAAGCAATCTAGTGAAAATATTGTGATCAAAACCATCGAGATATTCTCGATACTGACGATAGGTCGGTGCAGTCTTCTCATATCATTCGAGTGGATCAATGACAGGGATAGTATGTTTACGATAGGACAAAGAATGAATATAGAGGATGTAAAACTATTATACTACTTAATAGATGATCCATTGGTAAAGTAATCTATTTCTTGATTTATTTCTTCATATATATCGTCTATAGTAGTAGAGACTGATCTACTCACACCATCTTTATTGGTAATGATCCATTTTCATCATTGCAATATGCCATTTGTCTCTATAAATCATTTACCAACATCGCCGTTAGGATACATAACAGTCCATTCTCCATATCGGTCAGCATCGTTCATTGTTCCCGATGTGATATATCCATTTGGATAGGTAAATCTCCATTTACCTGTTTGTTCATCATTAAGCATTTCACCTATACCCACAAGACCATCAGTAAACCATATCGTTCGCTCTCCTTGCTCCATATCATTGATAATGGGTCACTTTTCTTTTTGACCATCAGGATATGTAATAGTCCACAAACCATTCTTTTTGCCATACTGCATGATACCTTGTTCTTTTTGACCATCAGCATAGACTATAGTTCGTCTTCCGTGTTTAATACCATTTTTCATCATACCTATTCGTTTTTCTCCATCGGCATAAACAATAGTATATTTTCCATGTCGTTCACCATTTTTCATAGTGCCGACTTCTTTGGTGCCATCAACGGAGACCATCACTCGTTTCCCATATGCTATACCATGACGCATCGATCATGATCACTTTCTCCCATCTGCATAGTGCACTATAATCTTTCACTCTCGCATACCATCCACCATCATACCTTTCATAAATGTACCATCTGCATAAGCAACTTCCCACATCCCTTGTTCTCTATTATCTATCATGACGCCAGTTCAGACACTTCCATCACTATAGGTATAAGTAATAATAGGTCCGTCTGAAGCCATAGCATACACATTAGTATACAAACCAAGACTAACCAACCCAAAAAGAAATCCAAAAAAAGACAATAAAATTCTGTGCATAGTATTAGAACATAAAAGATAAAATTATTTCCACACTATAGTAACCACTTCGTCCTGTATACTAATTGTCCTCATATCGGTATCTGAAACTATCATATCGTCAGGTTTTTCTTCTTTGGCTAGATCAACAATAATAGGAGTAATGGGCGTCTCTTGGATAGGATCAACTCCTGTTGTCTGACTATCTATATCTATCGTAGCATCATCGTCTTTTATATCGATACTATCCTTTTCTCTAGACATATCGTCTACTGTATCTGTCATTATGGGACTCATTTCTAGCTCTGACACATCGAGTCATTCATTATATGTGTCGATAGGATTTTGGAGCTCTTCTCTCGGCTCGATATCAGGGATGACATCTGCTAGATGTTCATCGACAATATCCTCAACGACTGTGACAGTATCAACAATCGGCGTTAACACTACCTCATCCTCTGCCCATGTCACAGGAGAGGCAATCAAGCTTCACACACATATAATCACAAGGAGCTTTTTCATCACAACCAAAAGAAGAGATGTAAAACATCTTCACTATAATTATCTGTCCTCCATGCTGCAAGAGAAGTTTATTGAATTTTTCATCTATCTTTCCCTTGCCTATCTTTAGGATATTGAAATGAAAAGTAATACTTATCCAATTGTTTCTGCCACTTCGCAATAAAGACTTTTGAGACCTCATTATATGGTTGCACTTTCCCCAATTGATCAACCTTTATGATAGCATAAGATCATTGTCTCACTTGACGAATAAAGTAGCAATACTTTTCACCATTATCAACCACCCTTAATACTACTGCATCATTAGGAAATTTACTCCAAAATGCACTAAAAAAACTTTCATCTTGTACAAATGTTGATTCTTTATCTGTATAATACGAAATAATATCATTCGCTGAGACTTCTCTACTAGCATAAGGATACTTGTAAGATCATCTCAAAAATCTTTCCAAACTAATCAAAAAAATCTTTAAACCTCTTGCTGTTCCAGAAAGTGCATCAGGCAAAGTATTCGGTTCACATAATTGCAAAGCAGCAAACAAATCATCGGGTGTATCACTAACTGCTGTTGTACTTGTTCCTCATATATACCCATCAACTTTTTCAGTAACTCATCAAGTTTCAGGCATCTTACAGACTTACAGTAGTTAAAATACTTTACTGATTATAATTATACCCATACCCTTGCATTTGTCAAAAAAATAAAAACAAAATTATGAATTCTTAATTCTACACTCCTACCCCTTCGTCACCATCTTGATAAACACATCACTCGGGACAGAGACATTGCCCATCTCTTTCATCTTTTTCTTTCATTCTTTCTGCTTCTTGAGGAGTTTTTTCTTACGAGAGATATCTCATCCATAACATTTCGCTAAGACATCTTTGCGTTGAGCAGAGATCGTCTCACGAGCGATGACCTTCGTCCCGACCGATGCTTGGATAGGAATAGCGAAGAGATGCTTGGGGATGAGATCTTTGAGTCTCTCACAGATATCTTTACCGGTACTATAGGCTTTAGATTCATGGACGATGAGACTAAACGCCTCTACTCTCTCCCCGTTGATCAGGATATCGAGCGTGACCAAGTCAGCCATCTGATACTTCTTAAATTCATAGTT
>CAZBFX010000078.1:0-4890 GCA_964491325.1 uncultured Candidatus Peribacteria bacterium | reverse complement strand
CTGTCAGAGCATTATATTTCTTCTCCTCTCTGTAGCTTCGAAGACCCACAATGCTACTCATATCGTAGAAATCAGACAAGTCAGAGGATGATCGGATCAATTCGCTTGCAATAGCATCTCCTTTCATTACATATGATCTATCTTTTTATATCGTATTCTTTTTTCTCATGAAATGATTTCTTCTCGGTATTCTTTTCACTGTCCTCGTCGTGACTGGTGTCTATTTCTATCTCAACTACACAAGTAACTTTAGCTTCGTCATGGGAGATGATACAGCATCGACTGATACTATGAGTAGCGGTATGGTTATGACACTCGAATCTATCAAGACTGACCTCATGGATATCAAGATGATGCTCAATACGACTGCATCGACAAGCACAACGACAGTAACAGAGACAAATGTCGCGACTGGTACAGCGAATGCAAGTGGTACAGCTATCACGATTAACTAATCATTTCTTTGATTATTCATTCTCGATTATCTTCTCTCAATAATGGCATTGACCATTGTGGAGAGAGGATTTTTTTGTGCTGAGCGACATAGTGTCTGATATGACCATGAGGGACGACGGTGACCCATGGTGTGACTATTTTTGCATGATGATTGGAGAGTCTTTCATAGTTGCTATTCGCTTGTTGGAGTGTGCGATGGATGATCGCTTCGATCTGTTTGGTATCGCTATTATCTGCTTCGTCCGCCTCGATGATGAAGACATACTGATAGAGTGGTCAGACGTGATCGTAGGTCAGACATTCTGCTTTGCTGAGTTCTCTCGGTCAGGAGATAAACGATGCACTATGGAGAGTAGGATTGATAACTTTCGCAGCATCGACCGCTGCGATGACATGGCCTGCTTCCATATGTTCATTGAACATATTACTATGCCATCCTATCCTGCCTTGATGTCTGATAGTGGGAGCGGTAGTCTGATCGTTGTCGACGAAGCTGATGACATCACCGATCACATATCTCCAGAGACCACGAGATGATGACTGTATGATGATATAGTCGACATATTTTTGTACTTGTTTGAGAGTGATAGTATGATCCTTATGATAGACATCTCTTTCTGCTTTGTCTGAGATAGTCGATGCATGGAGTCGATCGGCTTTCGTGATAAATTCATAATAGATATCGTTGTGGGTGATGAGTCTCATATCATGATATCTTGGATCGTCGAGATGATCCATCTGGATAGCGTAGGATCACTCTGATGCATTGTAGGAGTTGGCTATGTGTGGTCTCGGACACTGATACTGATCAAACAATGCATTGATTTTCTCTTTGTAATCTCATGCAGGTCCACCACCGATGAAGATGAGCTGACACATACCGAATGTTTGTTGCCATCCTATCTTGCCATATCTCTCTCCATAGGAACTGAGGATGTCTAGTATCCATGCAGTGACTCCAGCGATACAGGTGATGGTTGTATTGCGTATCTGCTGTATGATGGCGTCTTTCTTGCTCGGTCGATCACTGATAGAGGCGATATCCATCGATGGTCTTCTGTAGAGTTTCTCGAGTAGCCACGGTGTCTGCGATGAGAGTACTCATGATATATAGCCTGTGACGACTCATAGTTCGTCTATAGAGACACCACTATTGATAGTCAGTGTCTTACCGAGAAATACACGACTCTGTGGATAGAGTGACAAGTAGTGATGGAAAAATATCTTCATCATCGCATGATCGATACGCTTCATACTCTCGAGAGGTACAGGGATCCATTTCTCGCGGAGAGCATGTCAGCCTGACGAGGATCCTGATGTTTTTGCAAAGTGTTTTATCTGACCAGAGACGAGGATATTGTCTTGTCATTGTCTGCATTGCTCGATGAAGGGGAGGAGATCATGATATTCACTGAGAGGGAGCTGACGAATCAGCGATGCTGTGCGTTTATCTTGTGTTGTTTGGAGTTGCTGGAGAAAGAGACAATGTTTGTGTGTCTTTCGTAGATGATTGAGGACGGATTTTTGTTGTGTGTATGCATGTGCTCCAGACCTAGCAGGAGCAGCAAAGAGAGAACGGATGATGTAGTTGACGCAGAATGATAGCATACTCGTAGTGATATATCGAGAGGATAAATGCGTATGATTATGTCAGAGTTCACTCTTTCATAGCAATGATGCTATCCCAGATTGGCATCTCTTGGATCTGAGCAGAATGGCTGACGAGATAGACTTGCATGGATCATTTGGATCACTCGATGAATTGGGTCAGTAGATCAGCTACTTTACTGACGCTATCCTGGTCGAGATTGTTGACTGTCTCATCCAAGAAGAGCATCTGTGATCTCGTAAAGACTGCGACAGCCATCATCCATGCAAGTTTGAGGATGACCTTTTGTCATCCAGAGAGCGATTTCACTTCTCTTGCTCACTTCTCATCATGGACAGTGACGACGAGTTCTATCTTGTCGCTCGTGGCACTTGTTTTATCGATCTCCATTGTGATCTGGTAGTCGACGACGGTAGAGAGTCTACTATTGATGATCTCTTGGAGTATAGGGAGACTGTTTCTCACGACGATGAAGAGGAGTTCTTTGGAGAATATCTGATAGAGATCGCCAAGTATCTTTTCTTGATCTTTGAGTGTGTTGATCTCGTGTTGCGATTGTTTGTATTCGCTGACGAGATGGGAGAGGCGATCCAGTGATTGGCTATAGTCATGGAGGAGTCTT
Source organism: uncultured Candidatus Peribacteria bacterium (assembly GCA_964491325.1). Taxonomy (GTDB): domain Bacteria; phylum Patescibacteriota; class Gracilibacteria; order Absconditabacterales; family Absconditicoccaceae; genus Aalborg-AAW-1. The sequence continues at coordinate 2,203 of CAZBFX010000078.1, read as the reverse complement.
TTTTGTTCATGTATGATGGTCGGAGAGGGAAGCGATGCGATCTCCGCACTATACTTCTCTTTTTCTCTCGATCTTTCGATCTCTCTTTCCCTCATTCCCTCGATCTCTTTCTTCGTGTGAGAGACTTTTGTTTCGAGACTCGTGATTTGTTCGGAGATACGTTGGAGTTGTCATTGTTCTTTGATCAGTGTCTGAAAATCACGCTGGAGTTTTTCTCATTCGTTTTTTTTCTGTTCTTCGAGACTTTTCACTTCTTCTAGGTATTTCCGATCAATGGCAGTCATCCGATCTCTGAGAGCAGTGATTGCTTGATCAATCTGTGCAACTGTATATGTTTGCTTTGCTTGGGTAGTTTGTCCCATCTGTTTCATGATGCGATCACGATCAGCAGTCAGACCATCTAGTTGTGTTTGCAGTTTTTTAAATGTTGCACTATTGATCATATCGATATAGGGACAGTTATCCTGTATTTTTTCACAATGAAATAGTTTCTGACTCTCGATATCGTTGCTAAATGAAGCGATACGTTCATTACTACGATCGAGTTCTGCCTGGAGTGAGGCTTTTTGTTGTGTTCGGGATGTATGTGATTGTTCGATGAGACTTTTTTCTGCTTGGAGAGTCTTTCCATGATTTTTTACTTCTTGGAGGAAAGCTCGGAGTGTAGATATGTTCTTTTGTTCCACGGAAGCGGGCAGATCGAGTAATGCAAATGCAGGCAGTGATGCTGTGAGTAGCGTTTGTGTGGCATCCTCTCGTGATCACCGAGGGAGTGCCGCATATCGTGCATCGAGGTCAGATTGCTGCTTTTCGAGATGTTCTTGTGCATGCGTCACTTTCGTACTATCATAGTTTTGGATCTGTGTCTGGAGTTGTTGGAGCGTTTTGCTGTCGCTCTCTATGGTAGTTTGTCATTCGTATACGCTTTTTTGTATAGTCTGTATCTCTCTCGTCAGACTATCTATCGTCGTCTGGATGCTCGTCAGGCGATGATGGCGAGTATCGATGAGTGTCTCGAGATGATGGATATCAGGGACTGTCTCGGGGAGTGTGAGACTGTCGATGGTGATATGTTCGTGGAGCAGTGATCGCTCATGGATGAGTGATCATCGTGTACTATAGGATTGATTGTTGCCTGGAGTATATTCTGTGATGATATTCTCTATCGCTGGTCGCTGGGTGATGAGGATGTTGCTTTGTTGCTTGGCTATAGTATCCAGACGACTGGTATCTTGACGAGTCTTGATCATAGCAGCGATGGATCTTTTTTCTTCACCGATCTTTTCTTTGGCTTCGTCGATACCTAGGAGTCAGAATATATTCTTGAATATATCGATCCTTTGCTGTGGGGGAAGCTCGAAGATATTCACCGAGTCTTGCATGAGCATATGCGTCCCTTCATAGACGGAGAGAGGAGGGACGATAGCGTGTATCATCTCTTGGATGTCTCATTCGTTCTTCGCATCGATGATCGTGCTATACTGACGAGCAGTTGTGAGTCGTGCTGGTATATGGGATGCTGTATCATACTGGATGATGGCGTCAGAGACTTTCTCTTGTATTTCCTGTATGTGTTCGCTCGCTATCGTGGAGAGGCTACTTTTGATGGTCTCTCATTTGGGAGTCTTGCTTAGTTCTCTGGTCGTGAGATAGTGTTGATCATCCATGGATCGCCATAGAGCGATAGATCATTTTTTACTCAGCATATTGAGCATGAGTCTCGGTGCTTTCTTGTACAATGCGAATGTTGGCCCGTCGAAAAAAAGAAAGGATTTGCCAGACCCGATTGGTGCTTTGATCAGATATGAGCCACGAGGAAATTTCACTGTCACGGTCTGATCATGAAAGGGTCATATATTCGTATAGGAGATGGCGTGGAAGGAGAGGGACATAAGTCAGTTACAATGTTCATAAAGTTCATAAGGTTTTTAAGGTCTCTAGTATTGTTTATGATAATTAACTAATGTTTAATGATTTGTGCTATCAGAGGCAAGAGAGAGTGAGAAATATATCTTGCATTTTCAGAGAGGAGTTCGTATAGTTTCTGTATATATCTATTGCCTTTATTTTTACGATCTCTTTATGACACATATCATCTCGACACTTGAAGAGTTTCAAACGACAGTCTTATCTGACACAGCATGAGTCGTGCTTGTCGATTTCTTTGCTGAGTGGTGTGGCCCATGTAAGGCTCTCATCCCTG
>CAZBFX010000077.1:0-5445 GCA_964491325.1 uncultured Candidatus Peribacteria bacterium | reverse complement strand
GATCATATCCTGAAACTTCGTCTTATACTCTTCATTATCCGTCTTCTTGATCATCCCTTCATAAAACCAGACCATATAGTCTATCTTCTTCTGTCGCTCAAGCTTACTGAATACTTCTACATCGTGCGTCATAGCAGGAGACTAACATATAAAAAATATGACTACAGTATAGCCATATTTCCTTCTTTGTCAAATTTTGAGAGACTTTTTCATCTCTTTTCTATCGATAATCTAGTGATTAGTCATATTTCAACAATTTTAGACTACTTTCAATAACTTTCTACTTTCTCAACCTCCTCATCACCCTCTCCTTGCCCATGACCTGCATCATACTATAGAGATCAGGTGTCTGACTCTTCGTCGTGAGCTGGATACGCATCCACATAGCCAGATCGCCAATTTTACCTGTATATCATCATGCTTTGAAATCTGCATTGGATGGAGCGAAGCCATAGTCTTTGGCTATCTCTTTGAGCTGAGCAAATCGCTCCTCTTTGGTGATCGTGAGATCGAGAAGCGACTCGTATGCTGTGACGAACTCCTGTATCTTCACTGTATCGATACAGTCTGGTAATGGATCTCTGTCAGACCACATCTTGTTGTATTCGCTATCATAGAAGAATCTAAGCTGCGTATCGACATCAGCGAATGTATTAAATCTCTTCGGGTCCAGCTCGGTGTGTCTCTCGATACTGATAGCTGCCAAGGTGTAGGCAGGATCACTCTGCATGAGATTCGCGAGATCTGTCTTGTAGGACGATGCTCGACGATAAGTCTGGTCATAGAGTTCTTGATTACTGAGAGCAGAAAGATAGCCATTGTTCATATGCGAGAGTTTATCGAGATCTCGGAGCATCCCTGAGGATCCCATACGATCGAGGTCTATCTGATAGACACTATCATCCTGGTCAGGATGATTTTTTTGTCGTTCTTCATAGCCAGAGTCGATCAGCGAGAGGACAAATCTCACCAATCCCGTCGGACTATAGCCTTGTTCGTACATATAGCGGATATTAAACTCTGGATCATGTCTCTTCGAGACTTTACGCTTCTTGCCATTATCATTCTTCAAGATCAGCGGTAGATGGCAATAGTGCGGTGGGGTAATGTCAAATGCTTTGAAGAGCTGCAGATGCAGCGGTACGGATGTGAGCCACTCCTCTCCTCTGGTCACATGCGTCGTCCCCATGAGGTAATCATCGACAATATGTGCCAGATGGTAGGTCGGGAGACCGAGTCATCACTTGAGCATGACCATATCGTTGTAGTTATCGATCATACTGACTGTCCCTCTATTGATATCCTCAAACACGACTCTCGCACGGACATCGCCATGAGCACGATATCTCAGCGTACAGGATGGGTCTTGCTGATACTGAGCGATATACTCCTCGACGGTCTTATTTCTCCAGAGAGCGTAGTTACCATAGATACCAGGGACTTTCTTCGTCTTCATCTGCTCTTCTCTGATACTCTCCATCTGCTCAGACGACATCCAGCAGGGATATGCCAGTCACTGTGCGACCATATGCTTCGCAAACACTCTATACAAATGCATCCTCTCTGACTGGGTATAGGGTCAGTAGAGACCTTTCTCTGTCCCGTCAGCAAGTGGTCCTTCGTCAATAGCGATACCGAGATAGTCGAGATTAGTGATAAGTGACTCTATCGCACCGTCGACTTTACGAGCTTGGTCAGTATCTTCGATACGGACGAAGAAGACGCCTCCCGACTGATGAGCAAATCTCTCATTCACTACTCCAGTAAACAGATTCCCTATATGGAAAAATCCTGTCGGGCTCGGTGCGATACGAGTGACGATCTGTCACGCAGGTCTGGCAGGGTATTTTTTCCTCAGATCATCGATCGTCTCGGTGACATCAGGGAAGAGAATATTTGCTAAGTCGGTATAGTTCATAATGATAATTAGGTTTATAAATTGTTATAGGTTATTATGATGATCTTAAACGAGGATCAAGTTCATATGCCCTTTGAAGATCTTTCTCTGCTTCAGCTCATTGTCATAGTTGTTTTTTGAGATTTCATCTATTGTAATAAGCCTCTGCATTTTTTGGATCAATCTCTATAGCCTTATTATAATCTGTCATTGCAAGTTCATACTTTAATAAGTGTACTTCAAAAAGTCCTCTATTATTATACAGTGAAGGATCTTGAGGATTTGATTTTATAGCATTCGTATACTCATCTATCTTCTCCTCATAACTTTCTAATTCCTCTTGAAGTAATGATCTATTATAAGAAGCATCGTTATCTTGAGGATTAAGTTCTAAAGCCTTAGTATAATCATTGAATGCTTCTTGGTATCTCCATAATTTTGTCTTCACAACTCATCTATTATAATAAGCATCCGCGTATTGGGGGTTTAATTCTATAGCTTTATCAAAATCACTGAGAGATTCTTCGTACTCTCGGTTATCTAGGTAAGTCAGTCATCTTTCATAATATGTTTTTGCTTCTTGAGAATTTGATTCTATAGATTGATCGAGAGAATCAATATCATCTCAAATACCGCCTGTAGAAACCGTACACCCCGTCAGATAAATCAAGGACAATGAAATCATCAAAAAAGAAGATAATTTTTTCATAATCGATAGTAAAAGATAAAAAGATCAACACTGATAATATATCGATCCTCATACCCCAATACAAGAGATACTCACACTTTCTCTGATCTCTTGCAAACAAATACCTCTATCACTATAGTCAGACAAATATTTTACTTTCTCAAGGACTATGCGTGACATACTCATCGCTATCGCTCTCGGTGCAGGAGAGCGTATCATGCAGCGATATCAGCAGCCTCTGGATAAGGAGATGAAGATCGGTGATGACTTCGTCACTATCGCTGACAAAGAATCCGATACCTATATCAGAGAACAGCTCACACTGCATTTCCCTGATGATCAGATCCTCAGCGAAGAGACTGCTCTACTACCAAGTGGACGATGATGACATGTCCGAGTCGTCGATCCTCTCGATGCGACGAAGATGTTCGCTACAGGAAGTGATCGCTTCGCCGTCCTCATCGGTCGCTGTACGGATGGGATACCTGATCTCGGTATCAGCTACTTCCCTGCGAAGAGAGAGATCTACTATGCTGAGGCAGGCAAAGGAGCATACAAGATAGATGCTGACTGACACGAACAGCGTCTCTATAGTCGCTCAGGGATCACTCGTATCGAGGATGCGATCGTCGAATGACCGTCAGTACGTATACCTTTTGTGAGCTATCACGATCATATCCAGAGAGATGACTACACACTGACGAATACGCACAACGGTCGTTCGCATACCTGTCAACCAACCCTCTCCTGTTCGGCATTATCGATCACGAACATAGCATCAGGTCTCTCTGATGCAAAGATGCATCTCTATGGCTCATTGGCAAAGCGAGATACCTGTGCTGGACATGCTCTCATCCGTGAGGCAGGATGAGACATTACCGCTATCGACGGTTCGCCTCTCGACTATACACAAGAGTCGTCATTTCGAGAGCAATGATGTATCGTTTCTTCTGATGGTTTGAAGGATGATTTGTGCAATTTTTTAAAGAAAGAATAATTTTTATCACTACTTTCTGAATGATTTGAGACATTTCTTTACCTGATGCATTAGCTAGTTTTATTGATGGGGAATCGAAAGATTTCATGATACAAACAAACTATAGCATATCAAGAAAAGAGTCACGAGGATTTATATTAACTGCAGTCATTGTTATCATAGTGATAAGTAGTATATGTATACCTATTCTTTTAACAACGACACAAGATTCTAATTTATTGACTCTATGGATGTTTTTTACTATCTTCTGTCTGATAGATATAGCGGGTCTTGGATATGGCATTTCTTGTCTTTTACCAAGAATGCATTACTTTATAGGCACACCAAGCAGACTTATACGCTATTCACATAATAAAATATGGTCTCTTAATCGAGAAGAGTTGATAAATATCAAAGAATCAAAACAGGAGAAAAAAATGAATATGGTATCATTAGAAATAAAAAATAATAAAGCCCCAGAGGCGGGTAACAAAAGTACCGCTAGTGTTGAATTCATCTCTATTATCAGTGAGAGTGATCTGACAAATATCGCTCACACATGTAGACAAAGGATCTATAGGAAGGCATAATTCATCACTCCTACTCTCATTGATAGTCATTCTTTTAGAAGATACACCCATACAATATGCTCAAAGATGACCTTTCTTTACCTGCTACTATAGAAACTCTCATTGAAAGCAAAAAAAGAGACTTTTCTGTTAAAGCAAATCATAAGCAACCGCTCAAAGAATCGCTTAAGCCTATTATATTTTCTATCTTTTTTATTATCTTTGGTTGTGTTTTTTGAACCGCATTGCTGAGCACTGATATGGATATTGTATCAACAATACTATTACTATCATTTATGGGAGTTTTTATCTGAGGCGGAGCTATGATTTTACGACACTATGGTCTCTATCCTGCACTTCAGAGAGGCTGATACTTTATCGGCACACGCATGGAGTTACTCCACTATCATAATAAAAAGTTAGAATCGATTCCTTGGACAAGAATGGCTGGTACTATAGAAGTCATTATATGAAGAAATCAGAGAGGAAGTATCACTTTATCATTAAAAAATAATGAGAGTAATGATGAAAATACTCATGAAGATGATCCTGACTTTATTTATATGACCGATATCCCTGATGTCATAGAAATCGCAAAACTATGTCTGCAGAGAATAAATGAAAATAACAAAGCAAAGTAACAATTACTCTTTCTCCAAAACATAGATCACCCTCTCCATATCTCCCATGATAATATAGTATCATACCTTTATGTATAAAGTACTTGTCTCATGATCATTCTTTGAATAAGTATTGAAGTTTATTTTATCGTAATACTATTAGGTATTCCGACTTTTTTCTTTTGGCGTTGGTTACTCGAGAAATTCATCAAGAATGATAAGACGAGGAAAACTATAGTATGGTCAGCAACAGTCGTGACTGCACCATTACTCTATATTGGACTTATTATGTTATGGTTTTTGAATATAAGTTATCATCCAAGCTATGATTTTGATACAGAAAGATGGTTTTCCGATCAAGAAAAGCGTTATGAAATGTCTCACAATATCATTGATAGCAAGATGCTTATCGGGAAAACAAAATCGGAAGTATGAGACATCTTGGGGAAGGAAGAAAATACAGAAAGTAGTGATATTCGAATTTATTATCTATGATTTGAGCCTGGTTTTATGAATATCGATCCTGATGTATTAAACATAGAATTCGAAAATGGGAAAGTGATCGAAGTAAGACAACATGAGAGTTAATAGTTTCAGTCTCAAAGAAACCCAAAGTTAGCTACCCCGTCCTCTCCAACATATAGATCACCCTCTGCACATCTCCGTCAAAGAGATGATAAAGGTGTTTTTGTTTG
>CAZBFX010000076.1:5233-5501 GCA_964491325.1 uncultured Candidatus Peribacteria bacterium | reverse complement strand
ACAAGTGGTTGTCAGATAAGTAGCCATAGGAAGAGAGGTCTTTTAGACCAAAAAGTCTATGGATTTTCAATCCATGAGATTCTTTCGTCTTCCTCAGTTCCTATTTTTCTACCAATGCCCTCAGGAGGAGGGAGATACACCTAAATCTTGCCACATTTCTTGAGCTATTACATTAGCTGATTTTTGCAATAGATTCTTTGCTTGTGCTGGACTAATTATTTGGAATTCGTGCTCAGTTGTTTCTGCTCCTCATTGATTAGTCGTTTTT
>CAZBFX010000076.1:1363-5223 GCA_964491325.1 uncultured Candidatus Peribacteria bacterium | reverse complement strand
AATTACCTTCAGTGTTGTTAGTAATATTTTGAATACTATCTGCCATTGCTGCAACTTGCCTGGCTGTTGAATCTTTCCCAATTAACCTAGATTGTTCATAATTTATAGCGTCACTCACTTTTGCTAAAATTTTACCCTCTAGCTTTACTCCTCATTGTAAATTTTGATAATCGCCTGTTGCTTGTAGATAGCGAGGCCCCGTAGTGTCTGGCTTTGTCTCTATGAATACTACTCCTTTATATGGATCTGCCCAATCAATGGGTTGATGATCAATTATATAGAGTCTGTCTCGAAACCATTTATCCATAAGCTGAGCATTTCAGTATATTTCTGGATTTTCATCGTTCATTAACCTTTTGATGAGTTTATAGAGTTCATTATTATTTTCTTTTAAATATTCCATATATCATAGTCGTGTGTCACCACTTTGTTCTATTCATTCATTTAGACCGGTCGTATCGCGAGTTTGTCATACTCACGATCAATATTGCTCATCTAGATCGTTATACTGGTATGTGAGTCTATCTCACGGTGCTGGCACTGCCGCAGTCAATGTTGTTTCAATAGCGTTTGACAGTTGTCCTTTTATTCACTGTAAAGGACTAGCAGTCAGTCATGCTAAAACCATTGTTGCTGTGGCTATGGAATTTTTCATAATGAGAATGTTGGAAAATAAAGGAGAATATAGTTAGCTTGTGGTCGATCACTTCTCATACACGAATCTGACATCGTCGACCAATTTCTGTGCTAACCTATAAATGGTCAGAAATAAAGCTCTTCTTGTCGCAAAAGTGTTGGGGATTTTTCTGGTAATGATTTTGTCTTGAAACATTCTCTCCATGTGGAGTGTATAAAATGGATACTCACTACGCTTGTCCATCGGTACTTCATAGAGATCACCATAGAGTGTCCTCGAGAGTACTGTCGCATATTCACCTCTCGTGATGGAGTCATGGACTTTGAATCATGTGAGGGGATTACCATCTAGCTCTATTCACATTATAGACAATTGACATGCTTTTGCAATATATATTTTTAAGTCTTCGGAGAGGAGTTCAGATGCGTCATCGAAATCGCAGACTTTACTATCATTAGACTTTCTACTGAGTATCTTCATCGCAAACTCGCTGATAATCTTCGATGTCTCAGCTCTGGAAGCATAGTCGCTATAGCGTGCTTTCTCGAAAGTAGGCATAGTTGTTGAGCCTATCTTGCGAGCAAAACAGTAGGATTGCTGTTCTTCTCCAGTGAATCACTGACATGACTTGATACTATCGTTGAGCATGTCAAATACAGACTCATCGATCATAAGGATGGGAGCCGATGTGAGGATAAGTGCACCGCTTATAGGTCATGTACCACATATACCATCATAGGGACTTGGTGAGAAGTCTCATCAGAGACATATATCAGTAGCTATAGTGCCTGATCCAGTGGATCATGACCCACTTGACCCACTTGACCCACCTCAGCCACCTCAGCCTCAGCCACCTCAGCCTCAGCCACCTCAGCCTCAACTACTTCCACCTCAACTACTTCCACCTCAGTTTGATCCACTACCATTACTTCAGCTACCACTCGTCGCACCAGTAAAGAGTGCGATAATGTTTATATTGCTCGTGACATTGCTGTCCGTCCTTGGGTTGGATGTATTGTTGTCATCCCATCTCAGAAATGTATATCATGAGAGTGCTATAGCAGAGACAGGAGAACCATTGGCTCATGACAGTACTGTTTGAAGGAGCGATCAGCTGACGATACCACCATTGCTTCATGTATATTCGAGAGTAAATGTTGTACCGCTATTGCTCGTAAAGAGAGCGGTGACATTGATGTAGTTTGTAACATTAGTATCTGTCCTAGGGTTGGATGTATCATTATCACTCCATCAGACGAAGCTATATCAAGGATCAGCTATGGCAGAGACAGGAGAGCCATCATCTCATGATAGTACTGTTTGCAGGAGCGATCATGTCACCACTCATCCGAGAGTCGTAGTGTATTGGAGTGTATAGAGCGTTCACGATGATGCGATGACGATCTGATGCTGATCAGCGATATTGTTGGGAGATCAGGGGAGGGTAGTGGAGCTATAGGTGTTACCAGCGAGATCGGTGACAGATGTAGAGGTGATAGAGCTGACGGTGAGATCAGCGGTGATATCTCCAGTCTGGACGGTGTAGCTACCCACGAGGATGGGTCAGATTCATAGTATATTGCCAGTTCCATCGAGACGAACTATAAGATCTTGATTTGTATATCATCCATAATCAGAGAATATTCATACTACAATAGGCTTTCCATTTTGGCTTGCTACTTTAGTGGTTCTGCTACCAAAAGCAACAGGAATGAAAGAGGTGTCACGAGAACCATCAGGATTGAGACGAGCAATATAATCGAGATTGCTTTGTCCAGCATAATTTGTAAATGATCATGCAATAAGTATTTTTCCATCACTTTCTAAGTATGCATCAGATATTAGGTTATTAAAAACAACAGGAATGAAAGAAGTATCACGAGAGCCATCAGGGTTAAGACGAGCAATATAATCGAGATTACCTTGCCCAGCATAATTTGTAAATCATCATATAACAATTATTTTATTATCGTTTTGTATAATTAATTTATATATTGGGTATTGTAAAGCATTTACTATATTGAATCATGAGTGATTGAAAGATGTATCGATAGAACCGTTTGAGTTTAGACGTACTAAATAGTCTAAATTACTTTGTCCAGCATAATCCGTAAATCATCAACCTATTAATACTTTTCAGCTATTGTCTGCGATAATAGTATGAGCAGCATTATTGAATCAACTAGTAGTAAATCACGTATCAATAGACCCATTTGTATTTAGACGATGAGCATTCGCTCATGCTACTAGTATTTTCCCATCTTGATCTATGTTTATATCATAGATATATGCTCCATTATATGTAGAGTTGAAAGAAGTATCACGAGAGCCATCAGGGTTAAGACGAGCTATATAGTCAAGATTGCTTTGCCCATCGTAATTCGTGAATACTCAGCCTATAAGAATCTTATTACTTTGATCTACTTTAATCGTTTTGATATATTCATTGCTTTGTATTCATACTGCACTAAAATTGCTATCAATAGATCAATCTGGTAGATAACGAGTAAAACCATAGATTCAATTATAGAAACCGTCTTCTCATCCAATAATAATATTTCCATAATAATCAACTGCTAATGAATTTGTATCATTAAATACAGATCATGTTACATCAAAACTTAAATCTGGTCATATACTTCATGCTATGTATCATCACATTAGTCATGCTTGTGTTAATGTGACACTTCTTGCTGTATCGAGTACCACCGTCATCGTCGATCCAGACGTCACATCTTCATCAAAACGAGCGGAGATATTGATGACATCACCCACGCTATAGCTACCGTCAGGAGTGGAGGTGAAGAAGTTGACCAGACTAGGTGTAGTCGTGTCACTGATCGTAAATGTCGTACAGTTACCACCGACGACACAGATCGTATGCGTTCATGATCCGAGGGAGTTGATCGGAGTGAGTGATCGACTATTGCCCGTGACGGTCGCAGATCAGACGAATGTCGTCGATCCGCTCAGCATCAGTGTCAGTAATGCTCCATTGCTTGTCCCAGTCCCTGCGAGTACTGGTCTCATCACCGATATCGTCGATCCGCTTGTCGGGTAGGTGATCGTCGCTGTCCCTGCACTGGGTGTGATCGTAAAGAGCGATGCTCCACAGGTATAGAAAGTAACTTTACCATCTGACACGGTGGTCGTCGCAGACTCGGATGATGCACGACCTGCATGACAGACGCTCGTCGGATCCATCGTGATCCCTCCAGTATGA
>CAZBFX010000076.1:1032-1353 GCA_964491325.1 uncultured Candidatus Peribacteria bacterium | reverse complement strand
GTCTGGATGGTGACTGTGAGAGGCTGACTAAACTCGAGATGTGACTTCTCATCACCGATGATATAGCTCATCTCACTTGCTTGTCTGATCACCATATCCTCACTACTAGCAAATGTGCTATCATCATTGCTATCTATGACACGAATATCTCCTGCAGGGAGAGTGATAGATACATTTCCCTCCGTCTTGTGATAGTCATCGGAGAAATGAATGATGGCATCTCTTCCTGTTGATTGTGTATTGTCGTTGATGAGGTTATTATATTGTACTTTTTTTAATAGTATATCTGTATCGATAGTATTGATGCTATCGACTGCCTCT
>CAZBFX010000076.1:0-1022 GCA_964491325.1 uncultured Candidatus Peribacteria bacterium | reverse complement strand
CATATCAAGACTGACCGGAGGTTTCATCTCATACTCTATCTTTCTGATCTTGTATGATGGTATTATTGATACTATTGTCTATGATCTGCTGTGTCAACAGCACAGCATCATCGATACTTATGATAACCTGCTCATTAGCTTGTACAATTCTATCTGTATAGCCTATGGTCGATAGGAGGGTAACTATGAGCATAGTGGCAATAATACGCATGATAGGTGATGTAGATGTATGATATGAAAGTTTCATTAGAGATAAATATAGAGGTAAATAGAAATCTAACAAAATGTCTAACAAAATGATTACCATAATCATAGTGTTTTCTTTTTCTTATCATAAAAATAGTATTTTTTTTGTCTTTATATAATTGCTTTAGTGGTGGAAGTATATTAAGATAGTTGACAAAAGTATAAAGTACTGTTATTATCGCGATTTCTTTGTGTGGCATATTACCGCATCAGACGAAGTATCGTCAAATTACGGTACATCAGCTGCATATATTGTATATTGCAGATTTTTTCGTGCTGATGTAGGGTTTAGTGCAATCCTATATTTTTCATAACGGTAAAAAACCTCTCATAGAGGTATAAGATAGAGTATGCGAAAGCATATTCATGTATCTTCTTCTGTGGAGTACTATGTTATGTATACTGTAGTTTTCACAAAAATCATCGTTATCATTACGACTTTTTTACTGATATGCGATAATGTTATTTCTTTTATTCCGTTGTTATGCCATCAAATACTTCTCCTTTGTTCTGATATTCCGTTGTTATGCCATCAAATACTTCTCCTTTGTTCTGAGCATCATCTTTTGTTGCTCTGACAATACCGTCTTTATGATGAGCAGGGGAGTATATAGTATATATTTTGAGATCTTCGGTATCTGATGTGTTGATGATATTGTGTTCTGCTCCTGCTGGTACGATCACAGCGAAGCCATCATGTACGATATATTCATTACCATCAATAATACATTTTCCATGACCTTGTTCGAAACGAAAAAACTGATCGTTATCGGTAT
>CAZBFX010000075.1:0-5540 GCA_964491325.1 uncultured Candidatus Peribacteria bacterium | reverse complement strand
ATGATGAAGATACGCACAAGAAAAAATGCATTCACGATAGCCAGCACCAAGACGAGGATATACGAGATATCGAGGAGAAAATACATCGCCAGCCACAAAACAACATACGGGAGAAAGGATGTCAGACTCTGGAGTGTCGCTTGACTAAAACTGGGCATTCTATATTTATTGACTAGAGAGGGGAGTTGCTTGAGGATATTGATATCGACAGTAGACATGATGATCATCGTGAGGAGATAAATCTACCAATACTATATCCATGCCTCAGCGACAATACAAGAGATTTTGTTCTAACGAGAGAAAATAACATACTCGAAAAGCAAGACAGAGACATTAGTCTATCATTTTCCCATAATCTATTGACTCTGGATATATATATATTTATAATACTATTGTTTGTATCGCATTTTACCTTTATAAAAATGGTCCATGAAAAAATGAGAAGACAAAGAAATGACAAATCTAGTCATAGGTCCAAGTGGCAAGTTAAAAACATCTACAGGATTGAAAACTACTGTATGAGAATCAATGTTACAATTGAAAGAATTATTTAATCTCGATCAATGAGTAGAATATACAGTCTATAGGCGAACAAGTGCAGATGGCACATCGACATCACCAGAAATGTGGGAGACACTAAATAACAAAAGTTCTTTAAAAAATGAAGATGTGTTAAAAATATCAAATCAAAACACAGATTGAATACATCGAGTAAATGATGAAGAATCAGAGAAAATAAAAAAATGAATTACTCAGTTAGAGAGAGATAAGAATGATAGAGCCCTCACAATGAAAGGATATGAGCAAGGGTATGGAGTAGCAATGCAAGAAGTAGCAAAATATTTGTTGGATACAATACATATGGATGTAGAAACTATTAGTGGAATTACCAAAATACCAGTAAAAGAATTACTAGCATTGGGTCTAGATACAATAGAATCATAATATCAGAAAAACTCAGCCATCATAGGCCGGTTTTCTTCATCTTTTCTTGAGAAAGTTTTTATTTAGTTTGATGTCAAAAATATGCGTCACGAAATTAAATTACATATAGTGCAAGATGACAAAGTATCGCATAAATTTCAGTGAAGTATTAGAACCGCATCAACAGGATTAAGTTTGTTACAACATCTACAATCGACTAACGATCGAAAAAAATGAACTACAGTACCGAATAACTTCGACTGGAGTTGATATCCTTGATGGGTATTGTTGAATGAAGATCGAGAAAACCCCCTAATTGGTGATCACAAACTATCACCAATGTATATAACACCGGAACATAACACATTAAAAATAATAAGATGAGTAGAATTAGAACTTATAATAGAATTATGAGATGAAAAAAAAGAAAAAGTTAAGCGACTTGTCACTGCAGATAGAACAATCGGAGACTTTATGGAAATAGATCTAGCATATCGTAAAGGCATTATCCCAAGAAATGAAACTCTCTATGATGCAGATTGAGAATTACTAACTAATGAAACTAGCCTTTTTGCAACAATACAAAAACAACGAGAAGCTGCATGAAAACCAGTAAGACATGTAGGAAGACTAACGATGAAATCTATAGAAACTATTTAATAAGCAACCCCTCCAACACTTTCTCATACCCCAACTGTCCACAGGCACTCTTCGCTTTACGGCCACGATTTTCTCTGACGAGAGAAGGCGAAATGCTCGAGAAAGCGAGATAGAAACATAATCATATATAATATAAATATTAAATTGGCATTATACAAATAAATAAATGTGTATCACATAACCTCAATCATCCGTCCAAATTGCAATATTGCTTATTAGATCTTTTTACCTTATGCCTATATACATCCAATGGACAAAGCAAACATTATAGTAGTATCATTAACAGAGGAACTAGAATTACAAACAAAAGTCTTTACAAAAAGAACTAAATTTGATATACTTAACATGCTATGATCTGGACAGAAACTAGCCGTCTATACACTCAACGGTAATGATGAACTAGTAAGAACTCTCCTCGACCATGAAAACATTAAAGATGATGATGGCTTATTTCAAGGTACTATTGTGCTTGAATTACTAAATAATAACTGAATTACTCCTAGAAAATGAGATGAACAATGGGAAAAAGAAATTATCGATATTCTAAAAGAACAACGCAATAAATCTCTCAGAACACAAAACAAGACAATGGAAGAAATATTATTTATGCAAATATCAGAGATAACAGGAATCACTATCGACGACTTGCAAGCACTTGCAGAAGCAAATAAAGATACTCCCAAAATAGAAACATTAGCGAACATTAATCAAGGACAGATTCTTGAAGTAACATGAGTACCATGACTAGAATGACTACAATGATTATTCTATGCACAAAATACAAATGATGGTGCTATATTCTTAGCTTCTATTCTTGAGAGGGATACAGCATTATATCTTGACACTGAGATGGTCGAATTAACTAATACCAATACACGAAACAACGTAATATATTATTATTCTGATTGAAGAAAAGAACAACAAAGAATTATTAATAATATTGACCTAAGACCATCCAATATAACAAAGAGTCAGATAGGAAAAGAAACCATGTCATATCTAGAGTAGATTCTGTTGAGTTTTTGCATAACGCAATTTTCATAATCCAACATCCAAAATCTATATTTTCTTCAACCCCTCCAACACCTTCTCGTACCCCAGCTGTCCACAGGCACTCTTCGCCTTCCTCCCACGATTTTCTCTGACAGTCACGGTGACCTTGTACGACTCGACGATATCACGAAATTTCTTGATACGCTCTGGGCTAGATTCTTCGAGATCGATAGCTGGATTTTGATTATAGGGGATGAGATTGAGATGTGCATCACGATGTTGGAGGAGTTTACCAAGTTCATGTGCTACCTCACGACTATCATTACGATCTTTGATCATCACATATTCATAAAATATCTTATTCCCTGTCTTATGCGTGTATGTGTCCAAAGCTGCCATCAGTTTATCGAGAGGGTTCACTTTCGCCATGATAGGGATGAGCTCTTCACGGAGTGCTTGATTTGGTGCATGGAGAGAGAAAGCCAGCGATACTGGGAGATTATCATCGATAAATTCTAACAAAGGCTTCAATATACCACTCGTGGAAATAGTGACACGTTTGCGTGAGAGTCAGAGATACTTCGTATCAGTCAGATAGCATACAGTTTGCTTCACAGCAGGGTAGTTCATCATCGGTTCTCCCATCCCCATGAAGACGATATTTCTGATCTTATGCAGCGTACCATCTTCTTTCTTACCCAACTTCGACTTGATAAAATTATTGATATACAATACCTGACCGAGAATTTCAGTCCGATGCAGATTCTTCTTCAATCCCATCTTGCCAGTCACACAAAAGATACAACCCACGGCACATCATACTTGTGATGAGATACAGAGTGTCATACGATTGAGCTCTTGACCACCATCATGGTATTCCTCGATCTGCAAAGCATTGTTGAATGTCATATCTTCTCTCTTCTGATGAAAATGATACATGAGGACGCTCTCGAGTATCTGACCATCATGAGTCTCGAAGAGAAACTTACTCGTCTCATCGTCTTCGACCAGCTTCACTACCGACAAAGGAACAATCGTAAAACGCTCATGCAACATCTCTCTCAACTCTAACGATAAAGTTGTCATCTCACGAAAATCAATGATCGATTGCTTAAAAATCGCATCATAGACCTGCTTGAGACGATATGGCTCCAGCTTCTGCTCTTTGCGAAATAACTCTACCGCTTCACTATCAAAAAAAGACGATTTCTGACTCATCACGACGAAAAGAATACAAAAAATACTCCGCTCAGTATAGCGATTACTCTATCATTATCAATTGAAAATTGATCAAATTGACGCATTCTCTCACTCTTTCATTCCTTCATACTTTTTTAATTCAACATCACCACATTAACCAACAGATATCCTGCACCCAACACCAACATACCGATCACCACATAGAGCAATGTCTTACCGATACTCTTGATATTATCTTCATTGGTCGGATCGACGAGCAACTTGAATGTCTGAAATATAATCATCACCAAGACAATAAATCATGCCAATCAGACCACTCGCTGTATCACATCATAGATGATAGGGATATTCTTCGTACTCAAGAATGCTGATCCGATATCGCTCACATTCAGAGCTGCTGCATTACGTACTTGTTCTTCTTTGCCATAGACTCACTCGACCAGCTGTTTGGATCCTATCACGAGCAATAATCAGACTGTCAGTCAGATAATAGTGGTTCATGCTTTCTTTCTCACCTCCTCATCTGAATCAGTGACGAAAGAAAATGCACGGATCAACAATATAACAAACAAGACCGCCATCATCAAATAGAATCCTATTTTGAGAAATGGGAAAATAAGTGTGTCATATGATTGTGAGACGATCTCGACGAGACTAAACTCTCCTTGCCCGATAGTGCCTTGATGGGTGATATCATAGAGCGTATACCCAGCAAACCTCGCTGTGAAGATCAGGATAAATCAGACAATAGGCCACAAGACTATTCACTTGAGACCTTTGAGAGCATCTTTGTCTTGGGAGAACATCGTCCTATATAGGAGCAATAGAGCAAAAAAGATACCCAAAATCGTCATACCAGGCACAATCAGATTATCAATCAATGAAAAGAACCATGATCTAATACCTCCCAGACCAAGCTCAGGCACAGCATCATCGAGTTTATCGCTAATCGGTTCGGTGACCCTACCGAGGACAGCATCAAATCTTCACTGTGGCATCGATTCGACATACAAAGCGAGAGACTGACTCGGTGAGAGCATCGTCCATCATGAGTATGTACCGAGACGACAGAGGAGGTTCTGATCACCGAGATTTTGTGATGCATCAGCAGAAAGTGTGAGAGGAAACTCGACCAATGACTGTGGATTGATAGTGAGTGATGTGATAGGATCAGAAGCGAATACCGTGAGAGTTCATACACGGCAGGTGATAAATCAAGTCGCCAATGGCAATGTGGTAGCATTGATCACTGCAGGATCAGAGCCATTGTTGACGATCTGCACAGAGACTGTGGGAGTAGTTCACTGATAGACGGTCTCTCAGCCGATGAGCTGCATACCTGTCAGCGAGAGAGACACATTCGCTGATACGAGTGGCACAGAAAACAATAAGAGCATAAAGGGGAATATGCTATGCTGGATGAGGTATTTACACAATGTAGCTATTCTCTTCGATGGCATGATAACACATGTAAAATAAAGTCCATAGAGCTCAGTGCTCAATGAAAAGAGTGGTTTTTGTGTATGGAAGATACCCGCCAAACCGATAATCCATGCGACTCAGACGATGACCACCATCATCACATCTCGCGACTGCCCTAGCATAAAAAAGAAACGCAAACATAAAAACAATACTATAGACAGAATGATAAATGAACCATATGATGCATATCGAGATATAAAGGATTTTTGATCAGCTGAAAATCAGTAAATATTCTTACGGATCAAACGACGAACATACCATCACCAGCCACAAAGACCCAG
>CAZBFX010000074.1:3276-5545 GCA_964491325.1 uncultured Candidatus Peribacteria bacterium | reverse complement strand
TTGTGGATTGATGATCGCATCAGCTGGTGGGATGACATCGAGTGCTTTGTGATGATCGGTGATGATGATATCCAGTCCGATGTTTTTCGCATGCATGACTTCTTGGATGCTAGTGATACCATTGTCGACGGTGAT
Organism: uncultured Candidatus Peribacteria bacterium; assembly: GCA_964491325.1. GTDB lineage: Bacteria > Patescibacteriota > Gracilibacteria > Absconditabacterales > Absconditicoccaceae > Aalborg-AAW-1. The sequence continues at coordinate 5,410 of CAZBFX010000074.1, read as the reverse complement.
GATGAGGTCATGTCATTTTGTTTTGATAGTGTCGACATGATGGACTTTGAGACCATAGCCATCAGCGAGTCTGTCGGGATACATGATCTTCACTGCTTTGTGTCCCAGATAATCGTGGAGGAGTGTATAGAGGAGGAAGCTCGATGTCACACCATCGACATCATAGTCGCCGAAGATACAGATTGATTCTTTGTTTTTGATCGCTCTGATGATACGATCAGTCCCGATATCCATATCATTGAGCAGATAGGGATCATGCCGATAGGTCGCCATATTGGGATTGAGAAAATCATCTCCTGCACAGGAAATACCTCTATTGTCTAAGAGACGCTGGAGGAGTGGTTTGTTATAATCAGTGTGGGAGATGATGTAAGACATATGCTTGTTCAAAATTGTTAAGATTTGTTGAAAATCGTTAAAATTTAAGAGGAAGATTGTGACGGTGATATGTCTATATCAACTGACATTTCCCACTCTTCATATCGTCTTCAACTTTCTTGTACTTCACATCCATCACTATTTTTCCATCTTGGTAACGGACATTCACTTTATCGTTGGGGCGGATCTTGGTGTTTTGGGGAGTTGGGGAGTTAGTGATTTGGTGGTTTGGAGTTTGTGACATATCGATGATGTCAAAGTCAGTCCCGAAAGTGTTTGGGATACCTTGTTCTTTGTTTACAAACCCACCACCCTGTGGGTCCCCCTCCTCTCGTCACCTCGAGTTAGAAGCCCTTGTCAGGGAGGATGCTCCTGTGTTGAACGATACAGTCGGTGCATTGGCTGCGGCTGACTGGAGTTTTTGCATCATGTTATTTTGTTCTTGTTGTTGGAATGATGCGATCATATTCTGAGCGATCTGTGAGAAGTCCGTATTCGCTAGCGTGACGATAGTGCTGTACTTGATCGTATGGAGGAGGGCTTGGTATTTGTCAAAACTTTCCTTCTTGTAAATCACGAGAGGATCGAGCTGTGCATAACCCATGAGACCGACTTTGTCTCTGAGATATTGCATCTCGTCAATATGCGTGATCCAGTATTTATCAATGATGTTGATAGAGACTCTTGCACAGATGTCGTTGATGGCAAATGGTGTCAGGACACTTTCTGCTTGGCTAAGTTTATCGTGGATATGCTGAGCGATATGGGTAGCAAGATGACTATGTCACTTATCCGTACCGTGTTGGAGATGATCGAGTGTCAGAGCGAGACCAAATTCATTATTGATCAGAGTGACCAGCTCGTCGCCATGGACTCCTAGTTCTGCCTGCGTTTGCAAAAATTGTCCAACAGTAGGAAGGATATAGGATGTGATGGTGTCGACGATAGAAGATTTCTTTGCTGTCGTTTCATCAAATCCCCCCAATCCCCCTTTGACAAGGGGGTGAGACGAATCTGATTTTTTTGCAAGTTCATCAAGTGTGAAGAGGATAGTATCTCTCATAGTGTAGATAGTCTTTCTCTGTTTGTCGATGACGCTATCATAGTCGAAGAGGTGTTTTCTAATGCCGAAGTGTCGTCATTCCATTTGCTTCTGAGCTCTGATGATGGAGTTGGTAAATTGTGACTGTGTGAGAGCGAGATTTTCTATTTCGTTCGCAGGGAGGAGGAGTCTCGCGACTGACTGGATCTTATCTCATCCCATCTTGCGCATGATGCTATCATCCAGTCCTACATAGAAGACCGACATACCTGCATCACCCTGTCTACCTGCACGTCCACGAAGTTGGTTATCAATACGACGAGATTCGTGTTTTTCGGTACCGATGATGGCCAGACCATAGTGGAAGTCTTGATAGAGAGACGGAGTATTAGTATGTTGTACATGCTTGATAGTGATCCTCGCATACCATTCGCCTGCGAGTTTTTTCTTCGTATTGAGTTTGATTTGTAGGAGTGTATCGGTACCCACTGTCTCACGATATGATCTGATGATTTGCTCTTCGGTGAATCAGAACTTTTCTCTGATTGCATCAATGGTTCGTTCTGTTTCATTACGTGAATAGAGAGTCGCAACGACCACTTTCGCTTCTTTCTCGATCGTCTGTCAGGCAATTTGCTTGGCAATCCAGTTCGCATAGTTATCTGCTATCTGAGCGTCGAGACCTGGCGTGAGCTTGATATCTGTTCCACGACC
>CAZBFX010000074.1:0-3176 GCA_964491325.1 uncultured Candidatus Peribacteria bacterium | reverse complement strand
TGATTGATATAGACCATATCGTTTTTATCTACTCTGATGACTTCTTTGTGTGTCGGGATAGCCAGCACTTGGAGATTGTAGATATTGTCAAATTCTTCTCACTCGGTGGTTGCCGTACCAGTCATCCCTGCAAGTTTGCTATAGAGCTTGAAGAAGTTTTGGTAGGTGATAGTTGCGATAGTTTTGGATTCTTTTTGGATGGTGACGGACTCTTTTGCTTCGATAGCTTGATGGAGTCACTGACTAAATCTCCTGCCTGGCATCGCACGACCAGTGTTTTCATCGATGATGAGTACTTCATTATTTTTGATCATATATTCTTTGCCATCGTGATAGCAGGCACGAGCTTTGAGGGCATTCTCGATATGGTGGATCTCGTCGAAACCGAAGTCTTTGTAGAGATTCTCGACATTGAGCATCTTCTCTAATTTCTCGATACCAGCGGAACTGAGAGCGACGGTTTTCGTCTTCTCATCGATATAGTAGTCTGCATAGTCTTCATCTGTCGCTTCGCTCTTATTGAGCATATCATGCAAGAGACCTTTGCTGACTTTCTTCTTCGTCTTGCTTGGGATGAGTGACTGCACGATACTGGCATAGTAGCTGTATTTGTCTGTCGGTTCTGCATCAGGTTCGGAGATGATAAGTGGTGTCCTGGATTCATCGATCAAGATACTATCTACTTCATCGACGATCGCATAGGAGAGTGGTCTTCGGGTGACATTTCTGTCCTGGAGTGATTTTGCGAGATTGTCCCTGAGGTAGTCGAAGCCGAGTTCGCTGTTCTCCACATAGGTGATATCTTTGGCATATTCTTCTCTCCTGAGATGGAGAGGAGTCGCTTTGACGACACAACCTACCGAGAGTCAGAGATATTCGTAGAGCAGAGTCATCTGTTCGGCATCACGAGATGCGAGGTAATCATTCACAGTGACGATATGGACACCCTTGCCAGCGAGAGCGTTGAGGTAGGCAGGCATCGTGGCGACGAGGGTTTTCCCTTCACCTGTTTTCATCTCGGAGATTCTTCACTGGTGGAGATTGATCGCTCCGATGATCTGCACATCGTAGGGTATCATTGCCCAGGTCTGTGGCTGTCACTTCACCATATATTCTGTCCCCATGAGACGCTTACACGCTTGCTTGAGGAGACCAAATGCTTCAGGAAGGATGTCATCGAGTGATGTACCATTTGCTATTCTTTCTTTGAACTGCTGTGTGAGAGCAAGGATATCGTCATGAGTCAGTGTCTCGTATTGTTCGTAGAAGTTGTTGACTTGAGCGACGAGGGGCATGATCTTCTTGATCTGCTTCTCATTATAGTTACCAGCGATACGGGAGATAAGTCGGGAGAACATTTTCAGAGTTAAGAATGAAGAATTAAAAGTGCAGAATAGAAAGGAGAAAAATATTACTTCAGTATAGCTATATGATGATGGTATATCAAGGCTATATGGCATGAACTAGACATATTGACATATTATATATAATATATTTTGTATTGCATTTTGAACTTTTTTTCATATACTTCTATCCAGTTTAGTATTTTATTATCTATTTCAGGTCAATATGAAACAACAATTATGAAATCTATACCACAAAACAGCAATATGAACGAATAGAAAAATATCATTTGCAAAAAAAATAGCACTTATCATTGCTTTGCCTCTTATCTTAAATCAAGCAGATGTGAAGGCTCAATCTTTGTCTGGTCAGTGTTTTGATGTCGATCTTGTAATACCACCGGCATTAGACCCATCTATTGAAAAAGATCCATTAACAAACGATTATTATGGAGGCTTATCAAAAGAATTTGATAATGTTTGGTGAATGAATAATGATACTTCATCATATGCATCCGTACTTAGCGATACTCTTAATTTGAGAGTACCTTTTGGGACTAAAACTTTGCAATTGGTTCCTGTTGAATACGATTCATTCTGTGATTGTGAATTAGTATCTGATGATGTACTACTTGAGCAAGATGTAACTACTTATGATATCACCGTAACAGAGCAGCAAGTATGTTTTGGTAACGAATATCAATCTCCTTATATTATGGGAACTGTGATAAATGGGAAATGATATAATAACAATAATTTCTCATTTCCGAATGAGAATGAATTAAACTCTAAAAAGTAACATAATTAAATAAATTACATAGTAATAATAATATTATAGATGTTCTCTTCACTATATTTTATTCCTTTTGCTTTACTCGCACCGAGGATATCAATCTCAAACATCTTCAGCTCGTCGAGTAGCGATTGTGGTCAGGAGATTTCTATCTTGGATAATTCTGCTCCGAGGGAGAGTTGATTAGTGGTTTTGTAGCCACGAACTTGTGATATGAGATCTATGAGACTATCTGCAGAAATATTTTTCTCCTCTGTGGTAGATGCAAAAGACAGCGGAGCAAGATGGATAGAGGCATAGTCGTACTGTGTGGCGAAGATGTCTTGGTAGAGTTCTTCGGTGACATGGGGGATGATCGGTGCGATGAGGCGGAGCAGTGTCCAGAAGCATTGGGAGAGAGCGTATTGTGCTGATTGTTTGAGTGCTTCGCCATTGGGATAGAGCTCAGGTTTGTAGAGTCTGTTTTTGATCAGTTCGAGGTAGTTGTCACAGAAATCATGCCAAAAGAATTCTTCGAAAGCGATCTTTGCCAGACCCACTTCATAGCTCTCATAAGCTTTCATGACTTTCGCTACTGTCTCGTCGAGACGAGAGAGGATTCGTTGGTCAGTGGGATATAAGCTCCTTCATGCGTCATGTTGCTTTAACTCGAACGAAGAGAGAGGAGCGGAACGAAGTGGAGTCGAAACATCTCATAGCATGGCGTGAGATCCCTCGACAAGCTCGGGATGACGCAAACTACTCGTAACTTCTGTAAGATGAATCTTCACAAACTGGCACGCATTCCAGAGTTTGGTGATGAGTCTTTGACCATTCTTTAGTTCTGTCTCTTCGAAGACAATATCTTTGCCTAGCTGACCACTGGCTGCTCGGTATCTGACAGCATCAGCACCGTATTTCTCGAGGAGGTCTTTGGGTCAGAGTTTGGCGTTATCTTTGGACTTGGAGATCTTCTCATTCTTGCCTGCTAAGACGTGACCAGAGATCATGACATGGTCAAATGGTTTGCTCCCTCTCGTATAATGCGACTGGACGATGGT
>CAZBFX010000073.1:0-5928 GCA_964491325.1 uncultured Candidatus Peribacteria bacterium | reverse complement strand
AATATATCCTATCCCAAGGCAACGAACATCAGAGAAAGTCTCTCATGACTCCTCTATCATCACAATCACTATCCTGATAGATTTATCGATGCTAAGAAAGTACAGATCACAGCATCCATTGATCCTACATGAACACAGTTTATGAGACAGCATATGATCGATAGGATAGGCTATGACAGCTGGTCAAACTTTGTCCTCGAGACTGACGCACCCTATCTCGCTCCACAGACGATGAGAGGAGAGACCAACACTCCCGCCATGATCGTCGAGCATTATGACTATGTCAGCCACATCACCCATATCGATAAAGGACTCCTCTGCGAACGGATGATGGCAAATACAAAGAGACTCTATCGCATTAGCGATTAATCTCCGTCTCTGTTAGACTATTTGTAATAATTTTCAACGACATTAAACCATTTCCCCTTGCACCAGTTCTCTCTTTTAGCTATGATACAGCCATGCTTACTATCCGCAAACACTGGAAGAAAATAATAGTTATCACTCTCTTTGTCTTGATATATGGATGGGTGTTTTGGCATATCGTGGATAGCAACAATACTATCAATACCATCATCGCGAGCATCTCCTGATACATGCTATCGCTCATCCTCCGATCTATCATCTCACTCTCTGTCAGTCAGACCAAGATCTTCTCTATCCTCATTATCGGGATTATCCTCTCCTCTGGACGATATCTACTCTGATCAGTGACATCACGATGGGGACGAGCTGCATTGATCCTATTGCACAGTATCTATCGGTTGATCACCTACAACATCCACAGCTATACCCACAATAGCATCCGTCTGTCACGGTGGTGACTCAGTGTCGCTCTCTATACGTGAGTAGCTCTGTGTATGAGCATCGGCTATAGCATGCTGATCATGGCCTATAATCAAGTCTCATGACTGGATTGCACACTCCTTCGCAACGAATCCATGCGTATAGTCGAACAGCTCAGCGTACCGCTCACACTAGGCACACAACAAATCATCAGCATCAAAGATAGTATCGCCTGACGGTTTGACGAGAGTACCATACAGACTGGTATCACGCTCGGATCGATCGTCGACTTCTCTGGCAACTCATCACTCTCTATCGCTGGTATACCACTCCTCTCGTGAAACATCATCAATGATTTCTTCAATGAAAGAAAAAATATTGATCTCGGTAGCTGTGATTATACATTAGCGAAACTCAAAGAAATATACGCCAGACCAAATACACAGATCACCTTCATCGTCTCATTGACGATCCTTATCATGTTATTTATCAATATCATCATATGGATATGGACAGTGATCACACGGATCATCTGGTCTATCATTGCTCATGTCTGATTTTTTCAGAGATCGCAGATACCGACAGATAAAGATATGATCGAATAAGCAAATAAAGACACTAATTCGTTACCCTCACTCATAATCGCTATTCGCTATATACTCATAATCTTTAATGCTTACTGTCTAATGATATAATGAAACCTTTCCACATCACCACACCGATCTACTATGCCAATGCCAAGATACACATGGGAAATGTCTACACTGCTATCATGGCTGATGTCATAGCGAGGTATAAGAGAATCCTCTGATATCATGTCAGTCTCAGTACCGGGACAGACGAAAATGGGCAAAAAATGGTCCAGGCAGCTGAACGTGAGGGTCAGTCAGTCAAAGATTTCTTGGATGAAAAATCTGCTCTCACGAGACAAGTACTCGATGACTGTGAGATATCCTATACGGATTTTATCAGAACGACAGAGGAGAGACACTATCACTTTGTCCAGTCTATACTCCAAATGACCTACGACAATGGTGATATCTATCAAGGAGACTATGAATGACTCTACTGCGTCGGTTGTGAAGCATTCAAGAAAGAATCCGACCTCGTCAATGGACTCTGTCCTGATCATCAGACCGCACCGCAAGTTATCAAAGAAAAGAACCGATTTTTCCGTCTCTCGAAGTATCAATCTCGCCTCGAACAATACTTTGCTGATCATCCTGATTTCCTGACACCCGACTATAGATACAATGAAGTGAAGGCTTTCGTCGCAGGAGGGCTCGAAGATTTCTCTATCTCCAGAGCAGGTAACCCCATCGGTATCCCCCTCCCCTTCGATCCATCAAGTGTGACCTATATCCGATATGATGCTCTCCTCAATTATCTCACTGTCTGTGTCGATCACTATGATGACGCAGGCAATCCTGTATTCAATGAGTATGCATCGGTAATGCATCATACATTAGGCAAAGATATTGCCAGATTTCATGCCATCTACCGAGTGGGGATGCTCATAGCAGCATGACTCGAAGACTATCTCCCAAAGAGAGAATATATAGGAGGTTTCTTCACCGTCGATGGACAGAAGATGTCCAAGACCATCGGCAATACCATCTACGCAGACGAACTCTGCCGTGACTATGATAGAGATGCGATGGTTTTCTACCTCCTCTACGACATCCCTTACGGTGCCGATGGTGATTTCTCTCGAGAGAGATTTCGCAATGCCTACACAGGGATGCTCATGGGCTGATGGGGCAACCTCGTCTCCAGAGTGACGAAACTAGCGGAGAAGCAATGAATCACTGAAGCTATCTATAATCCTACCAAGAATAGTTTCCTGACTGAAGCAAACGCACTGGGTCAAGCTCTCACGCCTTGATCTATCGATATCGCCTATATCGAGAATCTGATCGACCGTTGAGAGACCAATACACTGCTGAAAGAGCGATACGCTCTCGTGGGAGAAACGAATAAGTACATGCAAGATACCGCTCCCTGGACGAAGCTCAAGGATGAGAATACAAAAGATGATGGCATCGCTGATCTCCAGCATCTCCTTCGAGTGATCAAACAGCTCGGTCTCATCTCTGCACCATTTCTCACCCATGGCTGGACGAAGCTTCAGACGATCTTGGGTAATGACGAGCTATCCGCTGTCACCACTCTCGTCACGTCTACATCATTTACCAATCTCCTCGAGAGAGAGAAGCTTGCGGTGAAGTTAGTGGCCGATGTGTTGTATCAGCAAAAAGAATAATTGTATTGACTTATAGTATCTTATGCTTATATTCTATATATGTGATTTGCATATATATCAGTTGATACATGAGAATTTACTATCAATGTGCCACTTAGGGAACATCTAAAAGTTTCCGCTAAAGCGAGAAAATCCTTGTTAGAATTAATAAAAGTATGATCCTCGCTCTACACATGAGATCAAGATATCATACAGGAAATAATAAATGCTATGAAAGGCTGGATTCATTCGCATCCATTCTTATGACCAAGCGTAAAAAACATATGAAATAATATTATAGGATTTAACGAGTGACTTGATGTACGACCTCCATTATTATATTGCGATAAAGATCTTCCCCTATTTATAGGTTTTACAGAAGAGAATGAACATATATTGTACGAACTTCTACACTTTCCAAATATATCTGGAAAGTTAGTGAGACTAGTACAGTTCGCCGTATCCATACAACACACCCAACAAAGTATTTTACTTAACAGCCATAACCGCCTTCAACATAGCATCAATGCTGCTATAGGATGATATATGATAGCAAAGAAAAATAATATATCTGAGGAAGAAACAATACTCTTACTAACATCACTCTTGCTACATGATTGGGCCACACCATGGTGAGGGGATATAACCAAAAACGCCATCCCATGATTATCTGAAGAGAAAAATTTTACGAACTATATGAATAGTGAAATCAATAAAAATGTGAGAGAGTTCTTGGAAAGATTGGGCATTAATATAAATAAGATGCAGCACATTATAGAAAATAAATGACCATTATGACAGTTACTCGATCTAATCGACAAAATAACATATACTCTGGATGATTTCAGACTAAATGCACAAGTCTATATGGACTGGATTGAAAAAATAGAATGAAGTGAAGCATCACAATGAATGAAAAGTTACAAACGAGTGAAAGTATTGCAAAATCTCATGATAGAATGAGAAAAAGTATATTTTGACTGTGAACCATCTCTCCTTGTCGATCTTCGAAAAATAAGAGCATATATGCATAAAATGATTTATCTTGATCCTAAGTTTCGGACTCAAGAAAAGTTTGCAGGCATCGTTATTAAATCAATGGTGAAACAGTGAACAGTATCTATAGAATCACTACAACATTGAAGAATACTTAAAGAAGGAAAGATAAGTGATGAGCGAATATCAGAATGAATATTTGCCACAATGGAAAAGAATAAACTTATTCCCGAAGATCCTACTATCATAGGCGAGTCTTTTCTTGATTACAAAGCGACAAGAGTGAACTCCAAAGAAAAAGAAGAAAACAAAAACGAAATAGAATATCTCAAAAAAGAATATAAAACACTCACTGACGAACAAAAGAAATATGCCATTATCTTTGAAATCCCTCCCTTTAAACCATGACTCCACTTTAATATCAAACACAATGGAGAGATAAAACCACTCAGTGATGCCCTCGATGAGCCCACAAAAAATGAATTAATACAGTTATGACAATCTACGCATAGATATGTTCTCTGTCGACCAGATGAAAGATATTTATGAGATGAGTTTCAATGAGAATCATATCAACCATTCCGAGAAATTCTCACTGATGAAGCACAAAACTCACAAAAAGAATCCTTTCAGCATATCAACCAATAAAAAAACCTCATCACAACGACGAGGCATATATCTGAAGACTAAATCACTAATTCCCCAACTTACTATAACTGACTCATAAGATCACCCATCTTCGCTTCCTGCTCGACTGCAGCAGCCTTCTTGAGTTCGTCTCTATCAAGTGACGATAGCATAAGCTTCCATCTCTCGAGTCTGAGACTCCTTTGTCCGAGGATAGCATCTCTCTCTTTCTCCTCTTCTTTGATGAGGATCTGGAGATTCATCTCTTCTTCGATATATATCTCGTAGAGTCTGAGGACTTGGAATGATCGAAGTTCAGAGACTTTCTTCACGACTGATTGATCACCACTCTTCACAGAGATAGTGAGATCAAATCCTGCATCAGGATTCGCTGGATCTTTCTCGAAGAGACACTCACTACTAAACGATCCTGCGACCAACTGGAGGAGAAGCTTCCAGTCAAACTCTTCTTTGAGTTCTTCAGGGACACGGAATTCTTGATGAGAGAAGTTGATGAGATATTCTCTGTACCATTGTTGATCTTTGATATCACCTGTGATAGGACCGAAGTTCTTTTCGTATTTTTCGACGATTTCTTTTTTATCTTCTTTCTCTCTCAATTCGGCGATAAACGCACTGAAATTAAACAACATGAAAATAATATATACAAAGTAAAAAAGACGCTATGAGGAAATGTGAGACGCACGGAAAATAGTCATATATGCCTCTATCGCAGGTTGCCATTGACGATATACACACATACTACGATGACATTACTCATTTCCCTTTGCTTTTCAAGTCTTTTTATATAGAAAATACAGGAGAGTATATTTTATTCCCCTAAAGGGATATTTTCATACGCAGTCGATACCCAAAACACCAATACCCCCCCGATTTTCCCTATTTCCTGCCTGTCGGCAGACAGGTCTCTATTTACCCTATCTTCCGAACCCTATGTCACAATCAACCATCATCATAACCATCATCGCTCTCGGGTCATTTCTCCTGGGGTATATGCTCGCAAAGATGTATTTCCTGACACAGCTGCGTCAGCATCGTCGTGATGCCGTCAGCAGATCGAAGTCGGTCATCTCTGGTCATGTGCATGAGAAGCTAGCACCACTCCTCCCCGACTTCCCCTATGCGATGAGAGATATGGTCTTCATAGGCAAGGGAGTAGACTATATCATCTTCGATGGTCTCTCCTCTGGTCAGCTCAACGAGATCATCTTCCTCGAGATCAAGTCCTGATCCAGCAAACAGAATGCGAACGAGAA
>CAZBFX010000072.1:0-6037 GCA_964491325.1 uncultured Candidatus Peribacteria bacterium | reverse complement strand
GTTTAGAGAGACGCATTATGAGCAGTGATTCTTTGTGCATGATGCACAGACAGTAGGATTTCTGCTCTATCCACATCTCTATCGTGGGACACTCATGGATGTGCAAGTCGAGACGAAAGGGGAGTATACGAGAGGGCAGACTATCGTCGATACACGCAATTATCCGAGGATAGGCTATCACAAATCGCTGGTCCTCACGAGTGTCGATAAATACGGACTCTTGGAAGCATTGACGCAGGATTTTAAGGAGTTTGATTTTGGGTAGACATCCTCACCCTCATTCCCTCTCCTTTCTCCCTATCGGTCGGCTGGAGAGGGATGACCACATGACATTCACAATAACACTAATTACTCTAGTTTTCCAGATTGCACTATGTGTAATAACTCATTATGCAAAATACCATTGGAAACGAGACAACCAATACCATCTTGATCATATCTTCTTTCTTCTCCATTTAAATCAGTGACTTTCCCACCTGCCTCTTCGGTGATTATTTTCAGTGAAGCAACATCATGTCCATTTTTTCCATAAAATGCACCTCCTATAAACTTGCCATTAGCTACTTGAATAGCACCATAAATAAAGGACGGAAATTTCATCACTCTAGATTTCTTTTCACCCATCAATGTATGAAATGGTAGATTTGAAAAACCAACATCTTTCCCCGAAGCACCAGTGAGTGAATATGTCGTATTTTCGAAATTAGTGTCTTTCGACACGGATATTTTTTTACCATTTCTGTACGCTCCACTACCCTTATATGCCCAATACATATTCTTCATCACGGGGTCGTTGATGAGGCCGAGGATTGGTTGACCAGTTGATTCTTCGACAAGTGCAAGAGAAAAAACAAAAATCGGCAAACCAATTGAAAAAGCCATCGTGCCGTCAATAGGATCGCAAACCCAAATATATTTTGAATCTTCTTTTATATCACTCTTTTCTTCCCCATAAATACTATGACGAGGATATGTTTCATTGATCCTCTTGATGACTAAATCATTTATCTCAGAATCTGCAATAGTGAGTGGAGTATCGTCTCCTTTCCATATTGATTCAGTTTCAAAACTAAAATATTGCAGAGCTATTTCTTCAGCTTCTTTGGCTAGTTTTTTGGCAAACTCTAAATAGTTTTCCATGTTTTGCATTCACGTAGATAAAAATGTTTCTGATTTCACCTAACTAGCGATTGCAGTAAGTGAATTTATAATTATGAACAATATAGATACATTTCCTGGTATATGTCTCTGCGATTCACTATATGAAAATATAAAGAGAATAACAAGCTCAAAAACACCTCACAATAGTATATATATACTTCCTCATATAAGGCAAGACTTCTCCTCGTCAGAGAGATCTTTTTTTTGTCTTTTTTACTCGTATTGCTATACTTTCATTATAGCTCTCCATATCCTTTATACATAGCTTTACTATGCCTCAGACGGATACTACACCAGTACCTATCACACTCGATACTATCAGTGATATACCAGCCAATACGACTGCTAAGGCTCGTTTTGGTAATTATAGCACATCCATGACCAACACGATCGTATCCCACCGGAATAGACGACAGTGATGGAGTATCGCTACATCGCTCTGATTGATGACGGTCTTCTCGATTGTAGGGGTATTTTTCTTTCTCCGAGCGAGGATGATGGTCATGGCAGTCGATCCTGTTATGCGTGATAGGCCTCTCGCACAGACATATAGAGTCATCGTCACGACTCTCGATACCTGGACGTCATATCCAGGGATACAATCCCTCGCATCATCGCTTGCGAGTGACGTGACGATGGATACTTTTCGTCAGCTACAGGCATCATCGGTGCCTTATATCTTCACCAAGGATATCGCTGATGAGAAGATGTCGTCATTGCTCTTGTCCGTGATCCGTCAATCGACACTTTTGCGTGACACACAGACAGAGATAGCGAAGTATGGCTTTCTCGATCCAGAGATTATGTCCTTGCTCCATACTGATCATAGTCCTATCCCTATCATTACATCACTCCATACGATAGAGACGATCAAGTTTGGCACTGCATTGAAGATGTTCTCGCTTTTGGATACCTTTGTCGAACAAGCAAGTCGTCTGCTGTCACTCCCCAAGACGGCTATGACGACTGCTATAGATGCATACCTCCAGAGAGGTGAGTCGGATATAGCTCGTTTTTTGACGATGTGTTATCTCAATCCCTATGAGACATTGCCTGACTGTAAGCAAGTAGGTGACTTCGCCAATTATTTCCGTTTCGAAGAGCAAAATACATCATTTGATCCATCATTATTTACGAAGATCATGTCGCTCATCGACACGAGGCTAGAGCAGAGTGAATTACCGAGTCTACAGATAGAATTTGACCGCTTTACTCCCAACGCTCAGTCGCTTGGTTTCCGTGTCATCGTCAATACATTGCCTGAAGATGAGAGAGATTTTCTCCAGAAATGAATCATCAATCCACATATCTTTATAATCAGTCAGCTCGTCAACCTCCTCAAACAGTCGCTCTTCGTCATCGGTGACGCTATCAATGTCAATACGCTCAATATCCAGAGGACGACAATCACGATAGGTGATATCCAAGTACCAGTGAGTACATCCAAGATGCAATTCAATCTCCCTCTTCAAAACAATGCACAAAGAGAAATATCTGACTTTTATCAATCACAACGCTAATATATGATCCCGTCTTTTTCTTTTTCTTGACGAAAGCAGTGGTATAGTGACTATGAAAAGCTACTCTATAGTATAGTCACTGTACTCGTAGCATTAGCGATGCTCGTATCTTTGGGATATTATATATTCACGAGTTATAGGATCAATGCTCAAGCAGATAATCTGACACAGATGAGATACTATGACATGTCGAGTATCGCTCGTAATGAGGTCCTCAAAGACTCACTCCCATTGCGACAGACTATAGACGATGTCGTCGGATATGCTACTACGCTGAGTGAGAAAGCATCATCATATGCGAGTTATCGCAAAGAGCTATCATTGCCCTATACGTATTTTCTCCATTATATCTATACACCATCGCTCAATATCTGGAAGGATCCTTTTAGTCAGCAGATAGATACTGATCTGATCGGTGACAAGTACCTCCAAAACAATCCCTACAACGATATCGAGCTTATCCAAAAATGGACAAACTTCTTCAAAGATATGGGGAGTGTCGATCAATACAATACTATTACCAATATCACTATTGGTACTCTCACACCCCAGTCAGGTAATTTCTTTGGCATTCCTATTACTGTCCAGTTTGAGACTCCCGATAGGCGTTCATTTCTGCTCTTGGTCAATAAACTATCGATGACATCCTATGCGGATAATGTCTCATTGATAAGCGAGTTTATGTACAATCTCCGAGATGCGATCAAGCAGGAGAGATCGACATTTATCGAAGAAACACGTACATCTATTACTCTTTCATGAGTAAATAGCGATGATGCGTTCATAGGCTATATGCTCTATCAGCGAGTCTATCATGATGCAGATATAGCATGAATACTCGATGCTACTATCATCAACAAAGCTATGGCTCAGACTGCATGATGTACGGACCAGTCTGCCGAGGAATGTCTCTATCTCTTTAGAGACAAATATAGGAGCGTCCCCTATCTCGCATATGGTATCGGTAGATGATGAACCGATGTCGTCGCATGACTCCAAAACTTTCTCCAAGAATTGCCGCCATTGATTGCTATCAATAGTTTCTCTTTCGATCTCAAGCAAAAGAAAGCATTCGGAAGAAATCGTGATAGCGGTTATAAGTGAACGATCACTATTATGGTCTATGGCAAAGATGTGTCGCCTGATGCTATGACAGAGATTGCTGATCTGCTCTGAAAGAAATGTTTTCGTGATGCTGCACCTATTTCTATCGAGGCATGACAGCAGAGAGTAGAGGAGTTGATCAATGATCTCGATACTGCGAGTATCAATATGAAGAGATCAAATCAAATACAAGATATGAAGAAATACTTCGCCAGCATAGCATCATCGTATGAGACACTCTCGCATTATAAGAAAGTTATTAGACTATTCGAAGTGTATAGGACTCTCTCAGAAGGCAATGCTTGCGATATCGTCAGTACACCTCTTGTCTGATGAGCTGATGCGGACATTCTATCTGGTAGTTTTGCGACGTCATGAGCTGATGAAGCTATCCTTATCCCATAAAATACCAAAAAATACCTTGTAATAGCTACCCATAGTATGTATAGAGAGTATATTCATGTTCTATGAAATGCTCTTTTTTTTAATTTTTTTGTAGTGTGCTATGAAATGGTATAAAAACTCATTAGTCTGGTTTGTTGTTTTGTTTGTCCTTTCGCTTGGTATTATTTTCTTCGTGAAGAAGGAATTCAATCCTCAGACGAATACATCGTCATTTACTATCTGATCAGATGCGTGGAAGCACTTCCGCAAGGGTATGGATATCGCATGATGAGTCAAACTCACCTATAAGATAGATTTCAGCAAATATGATCAAATCTATACAGATGCAGCAGAGCGTGAAATAGCAAAAAGATCCGCTATGGATATCATCCTCCAAAACATCGACAAGAGGGTATCTGCATTGGGTGTTAGTGATTATCAAGCTCTACCTAAGAAGATCGGTAGTGATTATTATATCGCAGTAGAGATCGGATGAGTATATTCACTCGATGCTGCCAAAGAGATTATCGGCAAGACTGTCGAATTAGAATTCAAGGTGTCTGCTGATACTGCACCAAATCAGAAAGAGCTCGTTGCTCAGAAAGCGAGTCAGGCAAAAACACTTTTTGCCGCTATCAAGGCAGATCCTGCAAATGTCGCACAGCTCGTCATGGGCAAAGAATCGGATGATGTCTATGCACAGTATTTCTCATGAGTGAATATCGATAACTTACCACTAGTCTACCAAAATAATCGTGCAAAACTCTTGAAGGCAAAAAAATGAGATGTGCTAGATTTCGGACTAGGTGTCTATATGAAAGCGGAGCCGACAGCATTTGCTACGACGGGCGAGACGAGCGTCAGATGATATAGTCTGACTATTGTCGATGATGTCGTCAAGACTGAGACAGCTACGGGTGTCGTGACGCTCGTAAGTGCGACAGATATTTTCGTCAGTGAGAAGCCGAGTCGGATCACTGCAGTCGATGCCAAGACGAACAAAGTTCTCAATGGAGCTTTCTTTAGATCAGCAGGTGTGACGCCATGACAGACTGGTAGGCCAGTAGTGACTATCAATTTTAACGACGAAGGAAAGGAGATATTTTGTAATCTTTCTACTGCACATGTCGGCAAGCAGATGGCAATATTTGTCTGATGACAGTTACTGACAGCACCAAATATCAATGAACCTATTTGTGGATGATCGGCACAGATTGATGGACAGTTTACTACTGCATCAGCCAAAGAGCTTGCAGACTGACTCAATGAGGGAGCATTGCCAGCACCGCTTATTCTTTCACAAGAAGAGAAAGTATCAGCATTGCTTGGTGAGAATGCTTTGCTCGGTGCTGGGTACGCGACAATAATTTCACTTATCCTGATCTTTATTATGCTTTTCATTATGTACGAGCGAAGATTAGCATTGGTCGGTGTGATAGTATTGCTTTCGTATGCAGTATTCTTATTGGCAGCATTTAAGATGATTGATTATGCATTATCATTGAGTGGTATTGCTGCTATTATACTTTCTTTGTGAATGGGTATCGATGCTAATATTCTTATGTTTGAGAAATTTAAAGAAGAACGTCTATCAGGTAAGTCATGGTTGGCATCCGTCGATGTTGCACATGATAGGAGTTATACAGCTATCTTTGATGGTAATGCTACTACTTTTCTTATATTTGTGATACTCTTCTTGATGGGTATGAGTATCTTCAAAGGATTTGGTTTTGCTGGTATGATTACATCATTATTGATTATCATAGTCAATGTCCCATTGACGAGAAAGATTCTCGATCAGATGAAAAAATAATTTTTTCCTTGCATTAAACGATGAGATCATTACGATGATCTCATCTTTTTTATTT